>DAINNS010000115.1:0-5333 GCA_036735765.1 Ilumatobacteraceae bacterium
GCCAGCAAACGTTTCGGTGTCGCTGGCCGATGTCGATGGCGGCGACTGATCCGTCGATCAACGAGGAAGCGAAGAGTCAGCGCTTGTCGGTGCGCTGGTACAGGCGCGTCGCGATGGGGGCGAACACCACGATCAACAAGACCGCCCATGCCAGCGAATACAGCATGGCGTTCTGCAACGGCCATGAGGTGGGCTCGGGCGTGCCCGCGGGAAGGTTCCCGAAGCGCACGCGCACGGCGTGTGTGAGGGTCGAGACGGGGTTCCATTCGGCAATCGTGCGCAGAATGCCGGGAAGATTGTCAGACGGAACGAACGTGTTGGCGATGAACGTCATCGGGAACAACACGATGAACGTCGCGTTGTTCACCACTTCGGGTGTCGGCACCATCAGGCCGAGGCAAGCCATCACCCACGAGAACGAATACGAGAAGAACAACAACAACGCATAGGCGACAACGGCATCGAGCACCGAACCACGAATGCGCCAACCGACCGCCAGACCAGCAGCCGACATGATCACGACGGAGAGCGCGTTGTAGACGACGTCGCTGGCGGTGCGACCCGCGACCACGGCCGATCGCGACATTGGCAGTGACCGAAATCGATTGATGAGGCCCTTCTGAACGTCTTCGGCAAGGCCAGATGCCGTGAAGGTGGCTCCGAAGACGACCGTCTGGGCGAAGATTCCGGCGATCAGGAACTCGCGGTAACTGCCGCCGGGAATGTCGATTGATCCACCGAACACGTAGGCGAACAGCAACACGAACATCAGCGGCTGCACGAGAACGAAGACCATCACCTCGGGTACGCGCCGGATGCGGATCATGTTGCGCCGGGCGATTGTTGCGGCATCGCGGACGACGCTCATGATGTCGCCTCGTTGGTTTCGCTTTCCTCGGCCGCGTGGCCGGTGAGTTCCATGAACACGTCATCGAGTGTCGGCCGACGCAGGCCGATGTCGACGACTTCGATGTTGTTCGCCCGCACTTCATTCAACACCGAGGCAAGCGCATCGACTCCGCTGGCCACCGGAACAGAGACCAACGCTTCGTCGACGACAACGCGCACCGCGCCGGTTGCCACTGAAGCCACGAGCGCTTCGACGCGGGGAATGTCGCCCGGCAGGGCCAGGTGAACATCGAGCTGTTCGCCCCCCACGTGTCGTTTGAGTTCTTGCGATGTCCCGCGGGCAATCGCCCGGCCGTGATCGATGACGACGATCTCGTTCGCCAACTGGTCGGCCTCTTCGAGGTACTGCGTCGTGAGAACCACCGTGGTTCCACCAGCGACGCGGTCACGGATCGCGTCCCACAATTCACCTCGGCTGCGCGGGTCGAGTCCCGTGGTGGGTTCGTCGAGGAAGAGAACGGGCGGGTCGGCGAGCAGCGCCCCGGCAAGGTCGATGCGACGTCGCATGCCACCCGAGAAAGTTTTCAACGGGCGATTGGCGGCATCAGTGAGGCGGAACCGCTCGATCAGGTCATCGGCGCGTTTGCGCGCCTCGCGTCGGCGCATGCCGTACAGACACCCGATCATCTCCAGGTTCTCGGTGGCGGTGAGGTGTTCGTCGACCGCGGCGTACTGGCCCGACAGGCCGATGAGAGCACGAACGCGCTGGGGTTCGGCGACCACGTCGACCCCTGCGACCAATGCGCGACCCGAATCGGGCTTGATGAGGGTCGTCAACACCGACACGGCGGTGGTCTTTCCCGCGCCGTTCGGCCCCAACAAGCCGAGAACGGTTCCCGCGGGAACCGCGAGGTCGAGGCCGTCGAGGGCGGTCACCTCGCCGTACCGCTTGACGATGCCGGTCGCTTCGACTGCAAGGCCGGCGCTGCCACGAACTGCCGACGAATCAACCACGGGCTGAAGCCTACGGGGCATCGGTGTCACCACGGCGAGCAGGGTCCGCACCCCGACTATCGTCGGAGACGTTGGAGCAATCAGCCGAGGGGGCTTGGGCTATGGCTCAGAGTGATGTGGCCAAGAGTGGTACTGCCAATAGTGACGTCGATGTCGTTGTCGTGGGGGCCGGGTTCGCCGGCATGTACCTGCTGCACGAACTGCGCGCGAACGGTTTCTCGTCGCGCGTTCTCGAAGCCGGCGACGACGTGGGCGGCACTTGGTACTGGAACAGGTACCCGGGTGCGCGCTGTGACATCGCCACGACGGATTACCAGTACACGTGGGACCCCGAACTGCTCGACGAATGGAAGTGGTCGGAAAAGCACGCCGCCCAACCCGAAATCCTGCGCTACGCCCAATACGTTGCGAAGAAACACGACCTCTATTCCGGCATCGACTTCGAGGTGCGCGTCGACAAAGCGGTTTGGGACGACTCCGCAAAGAAGTGGACGATCCACACCTCGACGGGCGAGACGATCACCTGCCGGCACTACGTGATGGCAACGGGTTGTCTGTCTGTACCGAAAGACCCCGACATCCCGGGCACCGATCGATTCACGGGCGACGTCTACGTGACGGGCCGTTGGCCCCACGCAGGCGTCGACTTCACGGGCAAGCGCGTGGCCGTCATCGGCACCGGTTCCTCGGCCATTCAGTCGATGCCACACATCGCCGCACAGGCGAAGGAACTCGTGGTTTTCCAGCGCACACCTAACTACTCGATGCCGGCATTCAACGGCCCGCAGCCCCCCGACCGTGTCGCGCGGCTGAAGGCCGATCGCGTCACGTACCAGAACGAGGCACGCATGTCGCAGACGGGCGTGCCCCTCGAGCAGGCGACGGTGTCGGCACTCGCCGTGTCGCGTGACGAAGCGTTCGCGATGCTCGAGAAGTCGTGGCAGAAGGGCGAGCTGTTGCAGATCGGTGCAACGTTCACCGATGTCGGCATCAACCGTGCGGCCAACGAAGTGGTGTGCGACTTCATGCGCTCGAAGATCCGCGAGGTCGTGAAAGATCCGGAGGTTGCCGAAACCCTGAGCCCGCGCGGGCATGCCTACGGCACCAAGCGTCCGTGCATGGACACCAACTACTTCGAGACCTTCAACCTTCCGCATGTTCGCCTCGTCGACATTCGCAAGAAGCCGATCAACTCGATCACCGAGACCGGTATCGACTTCGGCGGCGAATCGAAGGAGTTCGACGCCATCGTCTACGCGACCGGATTCGACGCGATGACCGGCGCGATCGTGAACGTCGACATCACCGGCAAGAACGGCGTCACCCTGAAGAAGAAGTGGGAGAACGGGCCGCTGACGTATCTCGGTCTCACGACCGTCGGTTTCCCCAACTTCTACATGGTCACTGGCCCCGGTAGCCCCTCGGTGCTGTCGAACATGATGGTGTCGATCGAACAGCACGTCGAATGGATCCGCGACGCACTGGTCGATCTTCGCAAGAACGGCTTCGACACGATCGAACCCACGACCGAGGCCGAAGAAGATTGGCGCGTCCACTGCACCGACTGCGCCGACATCACGCTCTTCCAGGACACCAACTCGTGGTACATGGGCGCAAACGTGCCGGGCAAGCCACGAGTGTTGTTCCCCTACATCGGGGGAGTCGGTCGCTACCGACGCATCTGCACCGAGGCGTTGCAGCGCGGGTTCGTCGGTTTCCAGCTGACGGGCGAAGCGAAGCAGCAATTGAACCCCGGCCCCGTGCGTCTCATGCAGCCCGACGTCGAGATGATGCTCGACATGATGGCGACGCTCGAACTTCCTCCGATCGAAGCCATGTCACCCGCCGAGGCGCGCGGATTCATGGATGCATCGGCGACGATGCGTGCACCAGGGCCCGACGTCGGAGAAATCGTCGACGGCACATTCCCCGGCGCCGCGGGTGATCTCGAATACCGCATCTACCGCCCGGCCGCACCAGGGCCGCACCCGATCGTCGTCTACTACCACGGTGGTGGGTGGGTGCTCGGCAGCCACACGTCCGACGACCCGCTGTGTCGCGACCTGTGCAAGCGCGCCGATGTGATGATCATCTCGGTCAACTATCGCCACGCACCCGAGGCGCGTTTCCCCGCCGCGGTTGACGACGCGTGGGAGGCCCTCAAGTGGGTGGCCGCCAATGCAGAGCAACTGGGCGGCAGTGCCGATCGCATCGCCGTTGCCGGCTGGAGCGCCGGCGGCAACCTCGCAGCAGTCGTTGCGCAGATGGCACGCGACAACGGTGGTCCCGCGCTGCGCGGACAGCTCTTGCTGACTCCCGTCACCGACGGTTCGCGTCAGTCGGCGTCGTTCACCGAGAACGGCGAGGGCTACGTGCTCACCAAGGCCGTGATGGAGTGGTTCTGGAATCACTACGCGAGCGCCGACGACCGCAAGGATGTGAAGGCATCACCGTTGCTCGCACCGAGCCTTGCGAACCTTCCGCCCGCGATGATCGTGACCGGACAGTTCGACCCGTTGCGCGATGAAGGCAACGAATACGCACGTGCACTCAGCAACGCCGGAGTCCCGGTGAAGCGCATCCAGGCTCGCGGCCACATTCATACCTCGATCACGATGGTCGACATGTTGCCCTCGGGTCAGTCGATCCGTGCCCACATGGCGTCGGGTCTGCGCGGCTTCTTCGCCGACTAATAGCCTGCGACGCATGGCCAGCAGCACATCCAACGGTCAGTCCTGGGACGACCGCTACGCAGAAGAGGGTTTTGCTTTCGGTGATCAACCGAACGACTTTCTCGTCGAGTCAGCCGCAAGTTTCGGTACCGGCACTTCGCTCGTCGTCGGCGACGGTGACGGGCGCAACGGGGTGTGGCTCGCCCAGCAAGGTCACCGTGTCACGTCGATCGACCTCAGCCCCGTCGGTGTCGCCAAGGCGAAGAAACTCGCCGGACAACGCGGAACCACACTTGATGCGCGTGTCGGTGACCTCGAAACCTTCGACATGGGTGAGGCAGCGTGGGATTCGATCGTCTCGATCTTTTGCCACGTGCCGTCGACGCTGCGTCACCTCGTTCACGCCAACGTGAAGCGCGCCCTGAAGCCGGGCGGTGTCTTCGTTCTCGAGGCGTACACCAAGGCAAACATCGGGCGCGGCGTCGGCGGCCCGCAGAACGACGATCTCACCGTCGAACTTGCCGAACTCGAGGCCGACTTCGCCGGGTGGGACCTGATAACCCATCGCACGGTCGAACGAAACATCGTCGAGGGCAAGTACCACAACGGCCTCAGCTCGACCGTTCAGTTCCTCGCGCGCAATCCACAGTCGTGATGGTCGATCAATGAAGGTTTTCGTCCACGGCAATCCCGAAACGTCGGCGATCTGGCGGCCGCTCGTGGCGGAACTCATCGACCGTGGCATCAACGACGTGGTTCTTCTCTCGCCGCCGGGCTTCGGCACCACAACGCCGCCCG
>DAINNS010000116.1:0-5318 GCA_036735765.1 Ilumatobacteraceae bacterium
TGCCCGCCGGTCGCGCAGCGGTCGGAGAGGTCACCCCGATGGGCCAGGGCGTGCGCGTTGCGCTGCGTTCTAGCGACCCGTTCGTGCGCTGGGAAACCGCGAGTGTCATCCGCGGAACCGCAAAGGGCACCGTGTCGGCCGTCGCGTACGCCGCGCTCGGCGACATCACCGCTTTCCAGTTCAAGGCCCTGGCCGCAATCCAACGCGAACTCGGTGCCGACGTGCGACTGACGAACCGTCAGAACGTGGCGTTCCGCAATCTCACCGAGGACCAGTTGCGCATTCTCCACGATCGCCTGGAAGCGATCGGCATGGCTCGGCCCGGTGCCGAACTCGCGCGAGACGTCGTTGCGTGCCCCGGTGCCGACACGTGCAACATCGCCGTCACCCAGTCGCGCGGCCTCGCCAAGGCAATCGGCGAACGTCTCGAGGACGAGGGCCTTGCAGAGGTCGGCGGCGTGCGCATCAACATCTCGGGCTGCACCAACAGTTGCGGGCAACACCACGCGGCCGACATCGGCTTGTTCGGTGCCGAGCGTCGCGCACACGGCAAGTCGTTGCCCGGCTACCAGTTGTTGCTCGGCGGCTACGTCGGCAACGAACAGATCCACTTCGGCGAGAAGGCATTGCGCGTTCCCGCAAAGGCCGCGCCCGAAGCCGTGGCCCGCGTCGTGCGTCGCTTCGCAAATGAACGCGACGCCGGCGAAACTTTCCAGGGCTGGCTGTCGCGCAACGGTGGCGCATCGAACGTCGCCGGCGACCTGCGCGATCTCGACATCGTGCCGAAGCCCGACGACTCACCGGAATTCTTCGTCGACTACGACGAGACGGGACCCTTCGTGGCCGCAGCAGGAGAATCGGAGTGCGCAACATGACCCTCGTGCACAACACCCTCGAGTCCGACGAGATTCGCGCGTTGAACGATGAGTTCGAGACCGCCGAGCCGACCGACATCCTCGCGTGGGCAGCCAAGAAGTTCGGGCACGGTCTTGCCGTGACGTCGAGCTTCGGTGACCCGATTCTTGCGCACCTGGCGTGGACCACGATTCCCGGCATCGAGGTGTCGCTGATCGACACGCAGTACCTCTTCGCCGAAACGATCTGGTATGCCAAGCACCTCGCCGACCGCACGGGCGGGAACCTTCGTATTCTCACCCCCGCGTCCGACGTGGGCCGCGACGACTTGTGGATGCGCGACACCGATCTGTGCTGCGGCGTTCGCAAGGTTGCGCCACTCGAGCACATGCTCGCCAACCGCACGTCGTGGGTGACCGGCCTTCGCCGTGACGATGGTCCGACGCGCGCAAAGACTCCCATCGTCTTCCACGACGTGCTGCGCGACGTGATCAAGGTGAACCCGATCGCGAACTGGACCGATGCCGACGTCGCGTCGTACATGCTCGACAACGACCTGCCACAGCACCCGCTCATCGACCGCGGCTACACCTCGATCGGCTGTTGGCCATGCACGGCACCGGCGTCGGATCCCGACGACAAGCGCGCGGGCCGCTGGGCCGGACAATCGAAGACCGAGTGCGGCCTACACGCGGGCCCGGCTGTCCAGTAACAACCGATCGACCTCGTCGTCGGTCACCTGGCCGAACCGTTCGTAGAACTGGCTGACGCCGAAAAAGTGGGGCTCTTCCACGACACTGACGCATTCATCCGCGGCGTCGCCGATGTTCTCCGCCCAACCCGTCGGCGCAACGGGAACCGCCAGAACCACACGCTCTGCCCCGCGTCGACGCACCGACAAACACGCAGCCTTGGCCGTCGCTCCGGTTGCGATGCCGTCGTCGACAACGATCGCCGTCCTGCCCCACAGCGACACAGCGGGGTGAATCGCTCGAAGGTGATGCACACGGGCACGCAAGGTGCGTTCTTCGCAGGTCTCGACTTCAGATGCCTCGCTTTTCAGCATCCCCGTCGACTTCAACGTCTCGTGTTCGATCACCCGGACACCACCTTCACCGATGGCACCGAAGGCAAGCTCGGGCTGATACGCAACACCCAACTTCCGCACCGGCACCACGTCGAGCCGCGCGTGCAGGATGCGCGCCACCTCGGCCGCCACGGGCACGCCACCGCGCGGGAGACCCAGCACGACAACGTTCGCTTCGTGCCACGTCAACAGACGCGCGGCAAGCTGCCGCCCCGCATCGGCACGATCCTCGAACTTCACGACGAGCGACGCTAGGCGGCGGAACGCCGATCGAACCGTGACGTTCCTACCGGAACGCGGGCATCACTTCTTTCGCGAAGAACTCGACCGCGGGTTCCCACACACCTTCGATGCGTGGACCGTTGAAGTACACGGCAAGTTCATCGAAGCCGATCGCTTCGTGCCATCGCGTGATCTCGTCGATACACATGTCGGGCGTGCCGGCAATCGCCCTGTTGTGGACGAATTCGCGGAAGCCCACCTCTTCGTCGTGCGCGACGCGCTGCAACACCGGGTCGTCGCCGTCACCACGCGTACCGGCATGCCAGTAGTACTTGTGAAACTCGCGTGCGGGCCCGAACCACTGCTCTTCGACGATCTCCTGGGTTGGAGCGGCCCATGTTTCGCGCATCAGACAGATGTATGGCGTAACGCCCGCGGCTGAACATTGCTCGCGATAGCTGTCGGCAAGTGCCTTCACCACGGGAAGCGTTTCCATCGGCAACGAGAACCAGCCGTCGCACACGGTCGCGGCGCGCTTGATGCCGCTCTTCGACGTGCCCCCACCGAGAATCGGCGGATGGGGCTTCTGCACGCAGGGTGGGTCGACCAAGTTGTCACGAATGTCGAAGAACTCGCTCTGCCAACCGTGGCGACCCGTCGTCCACGCGTGCTTCATGTACCGAACCATGTCGGTCAGACGGCGGCCACGTGATTCGAATTCGACGTTGTAGCCCTCGTATTCGTACGGGCGATACCCGACGCCCACTCCCAGGGTCACGCGCCCGCCGGAGACCTGGTCGACCTGCGAGACCTGTTCGATGACGTTCACTGGATGGTGCAGGGCCGCAAGATAAATGCCCGTCCCCAGCCGAATGTTCTCGGTTCGGGATGCGAGCGCGCCGAGCACCACCATCGGCGCCGAGGCATCGGGGGTGTCGCTGGTGAAGGAATGATGACCGATGTAACCAGTGTGGAATCCGAGACGATCGAGCATCTCGGTCGCCCGGTACATCCGCTCGTAGGGCTTCTTCGACCCCGGCTCGATGAGCCGCGGGATGAACGAACTGATGTGAAATTTTCCGGTCATCAGATCGATCGCGTCGCGCCGGCCGCTTGGTGGATCGAGGCCATGATCGAACTCGTTCCGGTCACGTCACCGACCAAGTGCACCTTCACGCCGTCGGGGGCGTATTCGGCGATTTCCCTATTCGGATGGTTGTAGGTGACGAGCACGACCGTGTTCGCCGGAATCGCACGGCGACGCTCGGTGAACGGCACACCGATCAGCACCTCGTCATGCGTGATCGCCTGCAGGTAGTGACCACCGATGAAGTCGAAGTTGCCCGACATGAGACGTTCCTTCGAAGCCTCGACCGTGGCCGGTGGAAACGGGATCATCGCCCCCATCGAGTCGTAACGGCTGACCATCGTGACCTTGGCTCCCGCGTCGACGAGTGCATCGGCAACCGAAATCGCCTCGAAGGTTCCGGTGTCGTCGTAGATGAAGCAATCCCCGCTGATCTCTGCGCGACCCCCGAAGCCGAACACGTCCCACGATGTGTAGACGTGGGGCAGATCGGCACCGCTGATGGGCGTCGAGGGAGTCGACAACTGGAAACCGTCGCGGCGCGGCGTGGAGCCCGTCGCGACGATCACTTCGTCGGGCTTCTCGGCCGCGATCGTGTCGGGATCGGCGAACGTGCCGAGGTGGATGCGCACACCGAGACGCTCGATCTCACGCGAGAGAAAGTCGGTGATGGCGGCAAGGTCACTGCGGTGCGGGGCACGCGCCGCGATCGACACCTGGCCACCCAACTGGCGCGTGGCCTCGTACAGCACCACGTCGTGTCCACGCAGCGCCGCGGTTCGGGCGGCTTCGAGGCCGGCTGGTCCTCCACCCACAACCATGATCTTTTTCTTCGTCTGCGCAGGTGCCACGGGCTCGAAAGGAATCGTGGTCTCGTTCGCGGCCGCCACGTTGACGACACAGCTCAGTTTCCCCGTGGCCATCAACTGTGCGACACAGCCCATGTTCGACCCGATGCACGGCCGGACGAGGTCTTCTTCGCCGTGCTGTGCCTTGTTCACCAGTTCCGGGTCGGCGATGAGTGCACGAACCATCGAAACCATGTCGCCGGCACCACTTTCGACGATGTGATTGGCGTGGTCGAGAGTCATGATGCGGCCGACCACGATCGTCGGCTTCGAGACCGCCTTAGTGATGACCTCGTTCGGCTTCATTTCATGGCCGAGTGGGTCTTCCATCGTCGAGAGCAACTTGTGGAACCGCCAGTACGAACCCATGTGCAACGACACGTAATCGACGTACTTCTCGACGTACTGCGCGATCTCGGCGTTGTCCTGCGGCGTCAGGCCGCCGGGAATGTACTCCTCGTTCGGCAGGCGAATGCCGACACAGAAATCGTCGCCGACCACCCGCCGAATCTCCTGCAATGCTTCGACGAGGAAGCGCATCCGGTTTTCGAACGACCCGCCGTATTCGTCGTCACGGTGGTTCGTCGCCGGCGACATGAACTGCTGCAGCAGATAGCCGCTCGATGCGTGGACGTCGATCCCATCGAGGCCACCCTCGCGGATGCGTCGTGCGGCATCACCGAAGGCCTTCACCACGTCGCCGATCATGTCGGTCGACATGGGCATCGGGATCGTGCCGATGTTCGGACTGGGAACGGCGCTGGCCGACCATGGAAACGGCGACTTGCGCGGCTTGGTGGCGGCACCGGGGTGATACACCTGCGCGAACATCTTCATCCCGTACGGACGCATTCGGTCGGCGATCTCGCGGTAGATCGGGATGATCGAATCGTTGTAGAGGGGCATCAGCGATGGGGCGCTGTCGTGGACACTCGTCGCCTCGAGGGTGCTCATCGCCACGCCGCCCCGCGCCCGTGCTTCGTGGTACGCGATCAGCCCTTCGCCGGTGAGCAACGTGCCGTGCGCGGACCGCACGATGCGGTTCTTCAGTTCGACACCACCGACCGTGATCGGCTCGAAAAGACTCGAATAGCGCATGGACCCCTCCTTCACCATCCGGGCGAAGGTTCGACCCTGCGCCCCGCGCTACTTGCCGCCCGCCACTTTGACGAATCGGAAGAGCGTGAGAACGAGGATAAGCGACGACGCCGCGCCGACG
>DAINNS010000117.1:0-5311 GCA_036735765.1 Ilumatobacteraceae bacterium
GCGAACACGGTTCGCGATCTCCGCAAGGCCTTTGCGCTTCTCACCCAGGTGGAAGGCCGACCCAAGGTGACGATCTTCGGAAGCGCCCGTACGGCAGCGCACGACCCCCTCTACGAACAGACCGTGCGCGTTGCTCGCGAACTGGCCTCGCGCGGGTGGATGGTGATCACTGGTGCCGGCCCGGGAATCATGGAAGCGGGCATGGTCGGGGCCGGCCGCGACAGCAGCATCGGCGTGTCGATCCAATTGCCCTTCGAAAACGAGGCGAACGAAATCATCGCAGGCGACGAGAAACACATCGCCCTCAAGTACTTCTTCACGCGGAAGTTCGCCCTCACGAAGGCGTCGCAGGCCTTCATCTGCATGCCCGGTGGTTTCGGCACGCTCGACGAGCTCTTCGAGTTGCTCACGCTGACCCAAACGGGCAAGGGGTCGCCGGTTCCCATCGTCCTTCTCGACGTGCCCGGCGATGCGTACTGGAGCCAAGTCGACGAATTCATTCGCACGCAGATGGCGAGTCGCGGCCTGATTTCACAGCAGGATCGTGCGCTCTACTTCACGACCAACGACGCCGTCGCTGCGGCGAACGAAATCACGGAGTTCTATTCGAACTTTCACTCCCTGCGTTTCGTCGGGCCTCGCCTCGTGGTGCGTCTACGACAAGAACCGTCCGCAGACGACGTCGCCCGGCTCAACGAGCGGTTTGCACATCTCTGCCTTGAGGGCGGAATCGAGCCAACTTCACCACTCGCCGCAGAGGTGCGCGACGATGACAACCTCTCACTTCATCGGCTCGTCTTGCGGTTCGACAAACGCTCGTTCGGTGAACTTCGACTCTTGATCGACGAGATCAATCGTCTCGGTGCGACGTGAGGGCGCGCAAAATCGCCTCGGCCTTTGCGACCGCGCGCCGGGCCTTTTGAACTTCGCGCTCGATGCGCACTGCTTCCTCAGCGGCAGGTCCCGCCTCGGAGTCGAGTGCAGCCGACAACAAGTCGAGTGCCACATCCGCCAGGCGTTCGGTGGCGGCAGCGAGGTTGTCTGCCTCTCGTTCCAAATGACCCAGCGGTGACGTCACGGGATTTCTCGCTTTCTTTCGCCGACCAAACGAGCGATCAGATGGACGGGATGAACAACTTGGATGTGATCCATCGAGCGCGGCTTGTTTGCGGTCATGTGGCCGAGACAGCCAGGGTTTCCCGAAGAGATGAACTTGGTGCGGTCATCGACTGCTGATTCCAATGCGGTGAACTTACGGTCGACGATCATGCGGGCGAGACCGGGTTGCTCGATGGCAAATGCACCGCCCGCCCCGCAGCACAAGCCCTCGTCGGGCATCGGAAGCGTGTCGTAAAAGTGGCCGAGTACGCGGTGTGTCGCGAGATGCGACCCCTGGAGGTTGCGCAGATGGCACGCATCGTGGATCACCACGCGCTCGCGGGGATCATCCGACGGGGCGATGGAACCTGTCTGCAACCTTTCGAAGTTCTCGTCGATGAACTCCATCACGTCGACGATCCTCGTCGCTTCGTGGCCGGAATCGGAGAACGTCCCGCGCAGGTGAGCACCGCACCCGGCTGAATTCACGACGATCGTTGCGCCCGCCAGCGTTGATTTTACGCGTCTCTCGAGCGTCTCCGCCCTGGCGTTCAGGCCGGCGTGCGCGTGAAGTGCGCCGCAACACACTTCGGGGTCGCTGAAGCTCACGCTGTAACCCATTGCCGCAAGAACTGTGCGGGTGTCGTGATGCACGTCGGAGTACCAGGCGTCCATGACGCAACCGGAAAAGACCACGACGTGGTCGGTACCTGAGGAAGGCGCTTGCTCGTGACGCGCCGTGCGCAGCGGCAGATTCGGAAGACCGACACGCCGTGGCATCAGTCGCAGTCGTTGCGCGATGGCGGCGAGGATCGTCAGCAATCGCAGAGCCTTGGGTCGACCGAGCGGAGCCAGGGTCATCGTTCGGCGTAACTTCTTTCGGGGCCGTCTCGACGTGAGTTCCTCGACGACCGGCGCAATGATGCGGTCGTAGCGCACGCCCGAGGGGCAAGCAGGGAGACACCCCATGCACTGGACACAAGTGTCGAGTGACGCGATCACGTCGCCGTCGAGTTCGATGACCCCTTCCCGCACGCCGGCCACGAGTGCGATCCGCCCTCGTGGGCTGTGTGAGTCGAGCCCCGTGACTCGGTACGTCGGGCAGTGCGGCAAGCACAACCCGCAGGCGACACACGAAGCGATGTCGTCGGCGTCGACCGAAAGGAATGGGCGTTTGTTCATGCGAGACCCATCGCAATCGAACGCGCCGCACCGAGGCGATTCTCGGGATCGAACGACTCTTTCAATCTTCGACAGACCGCGAGCGTCGCTGTTTCGTCGAGCCTCTGGCTCGTCGCCATCGAGATCGGCTCGAAGCGGAGGATCTGTTCGGGTGTGGGGCGCTGTGTCTCCACGAAACCGCGGAGCAGTGCCGACTGCTCGATGACGTCGTCGGGGTGGCCTTCGAGGTTCACGATCGTCCGTCCTTCGTGGCGTGCAACGAGCGCCGGACGGTAGAGCCCGTCGACGGATCCGGAGCCGGTGAACCATCGGCTCGCGCGGGGAATCGGCTCGGTGCGGAACGTCACCTCGAGGATGGTTGCGAGCATCCCCTGCGACCCGATGAGAACCTTGACGAGGTCGAATCCCGAGACGTTCTTGACCGTTCCGCCACCCGCGGTGAATTCCCGGCCCACGCCGTCTACTGCGCGCAACTTCAAGACGATGTTCGGCAGCGCGGCGTTGTCGGGCGGGTACGGGCCGTTGCGGCGAGAGGCGACTGCTCCCCCGACGGTGCCAACGGAAGGAATACGCAACCTCTGGCCGTTCGCGGAGAGGACGGTAGCGAGGTCGCTCATCGTGGTTCCCGCGAGAACGCGAACGATCAACTCGTCGGGCTCGAAACCTACGACACCCGCTGGCAGCGAAGCCGAGCGGCTCATCGTGCGTCCCCGCATCCTGCCGGAGTCGGTAGCACCTTGCCGGGGTTGGCGAGCCCGTGGGGGTCGAATGCCCGTCGCAACATCGACTGTGCGTCGAGGCTTGCTTCGTCGAACATGAGACTCATGAAGTCACGCTTTTCGAGGCCGATCCCGTGCTCACCCGAGAGCACGCCGCCGGCCTCGACCGAAACGCGGACGATTTCGGCGCCCGCACGGTGCACGCGGTCCATCACACCGGCCTCGCGGCGGTCGAAGAGCAAGAGTGGATGCAGATTCCCGTCGCCGGCGTGGAAGACGTTCATCACCGCGAGGTCTTCGTCGTGGGCAATCGCTCCGACGCGGTCGAGTACTTCGGCAAGCTTGCGGCGAGGCACCACCGTGTCGTGCAGGTAGTAGTTGGGCTTGATGCGCGCAATGGCCCCGAAGGCGGTCTTGCGCCCTTTCCAGATCAGTGCACGCTCCGACTCGTCAGAGGCCCGCCGGACTGATGTTGCGCCGAAGTCACGACACACTCGTAGGCAGGTCGAAATGTCGGATTCGACCCCGTTGCGAAGACCCTCCACCTCGATGATGAGCAGTGCGCCCGCGTCGAGCGGAAACCCTGCGTGCACGTAGTCCTCGACGGCGCGCGTGATCGGTGCATCCATCATCTCGAGGGCCGACGGAACGGTTCCGCCAGCAATGATCGCACTCACCGCGCGGGCACCGGCGTCGATGGTCGGAAACCCGACCACGACGGTGGCGTGGTGGGGTGCGTTCTGTGTCAGGCGAACCTTGATCGCCGTGGCGATTCCGAACATGCCCTCGCTTCCCACGAAGGCCCCTCGGAGGTCGAACGGCGCGCCATCCGTGTCGAGAACAACGACCGATCCGTCACTCAGTACCGCTTCGATGGCAACGACGTGCGCTGAGGTCACCCCTGCGGAGAGACAATGCGGACCTCCCGAGTTGTTGCCGACGTTGCCCCCGATCGAGCAACTCTGCTGGCTCGACGGATCCGGAGCGAAGTGCAATCCGAACCGCGCTGTCGCGCGACTGAGGTCGGCGTTCAGCACCCCGGGTTCGACCCACGCGGTTTGGGTGGTCGGATCGATGTTCCGTATGCGGTTCATGGCCATCATCGACATCACGACCGCGCCGTCGGGTGGCACTGCGCCACCGGCAAGACCGGTGCCCGCGCCACGTGCAACGAACGCAACGTTGCGACGACGGCAATCCTTGACGATCGCGACGACTTCGTCGAGATCCCTCGGCATGGTGAAAGCAGCCGCAGCACCGACCATGTTCGACGCATCGCGTGACACGAGATGCAGCGCATGAGGGTTCGTCGTGAACTCCGGCTTCCTGCGCACCGAAGGAACATTACCGATGCCCGCTCGGTCGTACTTTGGTTCCGTGGTCGGGCGAGGGGTAGCGTCGTCTCGTGTCGAAATCCTCCGAAGTACATGATTGGGTGAGTTTCGAAGATCCAGAAGGTGGTCGCATGTGGATCTTCGACGCGTCCTACTTCCTCAGCAACTGGAAGTGCATCTACGGCGAAGGCTGCAAGGGCATCCACGAAACCGACACGACCGACCTGATGCAGGGATGTTGCAGCTTCGGTGCTCACTTCATCGACAAGGACGACGAAAAGACCGTGGTTCGCAGTTCACGTCGTCTCACCGCCAAGAACTGGCAGAACAAGGCGCGTGCGGCCAAATTGGGTTGGCTCACCCAAGAGCGCGATGGAACTCCGAAGACACGGGTCGTCGATGGCGCGTGCGTGTTCCTGAACAAGCCCGGTTTCGAAGGAGGAACCGGTTGTGCGCTCCACATCGGTGCGACGGAGGCCGGCGAGCGTCCGATGGATTGGAAGCCCGATGTGTGCTGGCAGGTTCCGGTGCGTCTACAGGAAACCACGGACGAAGACGGGCACATCGTGACCTTCGTGCGCGAGTGGAAACGTCGCGACTGGGGTGACGGCGGCCACGAATTCCACTGGTGGTGCACCGCCGACAAGGGCGCCTTCGTCGGAAAGGATCCGACCTACAAGTACCTGAAGGACGAGCTGACGGAACTCGTCGGTGCGAAGGTCTACGGCATGTTGGTGAAGGAACTCGAAAAGCGCGAGACCACCGTGGCCGCGCATCCCGTGACCTTGACGAGCAAACCCCGCAAGAAGTGATTTCTCGCGCAGCAGGTGTTACTGCGAGCGCTTGAACGCCCGGCGGCGGTCTTCGAGACCGAGCAAGCGCTTGCGAATGCGAAGTGCCGCGGGTGTCACCTCGACGAGTTCGTCGTCGGCGATCCATTCGAGGGCACTCTCGAGCGTGTGAATCACGGGTGCAGCG
>DAINNS010000118.1:0-5306 GCA_036735765.1 Ilumatobacteraceae bacterium
ACGACGAGGTCATGAACGAGCAGCGCAAGGTCATCTACCAGCGCCGCGACCAGATTCTCGAGGGACTCGACCTGCGCGCCGCGGCGATGGAGTACCTCTCGGAAGCCGTCGACGCCTTGATCGAGACTTATTGCGTCACCGAAGCCGACGACGAGTGGGATCTCGAGGGCCTCGTGCGCGAACTCTCGACCTATTGGCCGACTTCGGTCACGATTTCCAAGTTGGAGAACGCCGACGGCACCGACGGCATGTACGACGTGGTGATGGCCGATGCGGCCGCGTTCTACGCGCAACGCGAAGCCGAACTCGGCGAGTCGGTGATGCGTGAGATCGAACGCCAGGTCATGCTGCGAATCATCGACCAACGCTGGCGCGAACACCTCGAAGAGATGGACTACCTGCAAGAGGGAATCAACCTCCGGGCAATGGGCCAGAAAGATCCTCTCACCGAATGGCAGCGCGAGGGCTACGACATGTTCGGCGCCCTCATGAAGGGCATCGCCCAAGACTTCGTGCGCTATGTCATGCACGTGCAGGTGGTCACCGACGACGCGGCCGAAGTGCAGAACGTGCAACAGATTTCTTCCGACAACGTCGACAACGACGGTTTCCGTGCGGCAGCCGCCGCCGCGGTCGCCGACGGCGAACTTCCCGCCGAGGTTGCGGCGCCGGCATCGGCACCGTCGAACACACCGATCGTGAAGAGCGAATTCGACAAGACCCCGCGCAACGCGCCCTGCCCGTGCGGGTCGGGTAAGAAGTTCAAGTTGTGCCACGGCCGCGGCGCGGCCTGACCTTCGTTCACCGCCCATGCGTGACTTCTCCGACGCCATCCGCCGCCTACGGGAACGCCTTGATGAGGCACGCGGCTATCTGAAGGTCGATGCGGGTCGGTCGCGGCTCGCCGAGCTCGAACTCGAAGTCGCACGGCCCGACCTGTGGGACGACCAAGATCTCGCCAAGCGCATCAACACCGAATACGCCAACGTGAAGGGCGACATCGACGAGTTCGACGGACTTGCTTCCGCGGTCGACGACATCGAGGTGCTCCACGAGCTCGCCCGCGAGGTCGACGATGCGTCGCAAGAGCCCGAGATCGACGAGGGCATTGCCAAGGCGTCGCGGCAACTCGACACGCTCGAGATGCGCAGTCTCTTCACCGGCGAACACGACGAGGCCGACTGCATCGTTCAGATCAACGCCAAGGACGGGGGAGTCGACGCGCAGGACTGGTCGGAAATCCTCTTGCGTATGTACTCGCGGTGGGCGGAGCGACGCGGTTTCACCGTCGAGGTCGACGACGTTTCCGAGGGAACCGAGGCGGGCATCCTCTCGGCTGAATTCACGATTCACGGGCGTTACGCGTACGGGTTGATGACATCCGAGCGGGGTACGCACCGTCTCGTGCGCATCAGTCCGTTCGACAACCAGGGACGACGCCAAACCAGTTTCGCCTCGGTGCAGGTGTGGCCGGTGATGGACGCACCGAACGTCGACGTCAACGAATCGGAAATCCGCATGGAAGTGTTCCGTGCATCCGGGGCCGGAGGCCAGCACGTCAACAAGACGTCATCGGCGGTGCGTCTCATTCATGAACCAACGGGTCTCGTTGCGTCGTCGCAGGAAGAGCGCAGTCAGTTGCAGAACCGTGAAAAAGCGATGAACCGACTGAAGGCGATGATCGCGGCGCGCATCGAAGAAGAACACCAGGCCGAACGCGATCGCATCGCCGGCAAACCCGCGCAGGTGGGCTGGGGAAGTCAGATTCGTTCGTATGTCATGCAGCCGTACCAGATGGTGAAGGATCTTCGGACGGAAGTTGAAGACGGCAACGTTTCGGCCGTTCTCGACGGCGATATCGACGATTTCATGGTCGGTTACCTGCGTTTTCGGCGCACGACCGACAACACGGGTGCGTAGTTGACATCCACTGGTAGGTTCCTACCGTCATGATCCGTCTCGACAACGTGACAAAGGTGTACGGCGCCGACACTGTGGCCGTGCGTGACCTCAGCTTCGACATCGCGAAGGGCGACTTCGTGTTCCTCGTCGGCCCGTCGGGGTCGGGAAAGTCGACGCTGTTGCGTCTGATGAACCGCCAAGAGCGGCCCGAGCGCGGCGACGTGTGGATCGCGGGCAAGAACGTCAACGAAATGCCCGATTCGCGCGTTCCCTACCTGCGGCGCAGCATGGGCAACGTCTTCCAGGACTACAAGTTGCTGTCGAACAAGACGGTGTTCGAGAACGTCGCATTTGCTCTCGAGGTCATCGGCAAGCCGCGTCACGTCATCAACCAGCAGGTGCCCACGGTGCTCGATCTCGTCGGCTTGGCCGGCAAAGAGGATCGTTTCCCCGACCAGCTTTCGGGCGGCGAGCAGCAGCGCGTCTCGATCGCGCGCGCCTTTGTGAATCGGCCGCTCATCATGCTGGCCGACGAGCCCACCGGAAACCTCGACCCGGCGACGGGCGAGGGCATCATGCAACTTCTCGAAGCCATCAATCGCAGTGGCACGACGGTCGTGATGGCAACACACGACCACCGCATCGTCAACCTGATGCGCAAGCGCGTCATCCAGCTCGACCGCGGTGTTCTCGTGCGCGACCAGGAACGGGGGGTGTACGAATAATGCTCTCCCGTGTCGCCTATGCCTTCCGCGAAACCTGGGCCAGTTTCCGTCGCAACCTCACCCTGACGGCCGCGGCTGTTCTCACCTCGGCGGTGTCACTGCTTCTCGTCGGCGTGACCTTCCTCGTGCAACGCGGCTTCGACAACCTGCTCGTGCGCTGGAAGGGCGACGTGCAGCTGATCGTCTTCATGACGCCCGACGCAACGCCCGAGAACGTCGCCTACGTCGATGGCGTCATCAGATCCCAGCCGAACGTCGTCGACCTCGACAAACTCGCCTACCTCGACAAACCGGCGAGTTACGCCGAGGCGCAGCAGTTGTTCGCGGGCGACCCCACGATGCTGTCGCTCTTGACGCCCGAGACCATTCCCACTCAGTTCAAGATCGTGTCGCTCACCGATGATTCGGCTCTTCTGCGCAGCCTGGCCGACCAGTACCGCATCCTGCCCAAGGTGCAGGGCGTCAGCCTGGCCGAGGACGAGTTCGAGGTCATCTCGACGCTCTCCGGCTTCGTGCGCACCGTCACCATCGTCATGTCGCTCGTGTTGCTGGCCGTTGCCGTGACCCTCATCTGGAACACGATCCGCACCGCGATGTTCGCGCGACGGCGCGAGATCGAGGTCATGAAGCTCGTCGGAGCCACGAACTGGTTCATTCGTATTCCCTTCATGCTCGAAGGTCTGTTGCACGGCCTGATTGGCGGTGTGCTGTCCTGTGGCGGCCTGTGGGGCCTGAACCGGGCATGGGAGAGCGGCGTTGCCGGCTTCAAGCCCGGCACGGGGGTGAGTTCGCTCGTCGTGCCCTCCGGCTACGTCTCCGGCGTGATGATCCTGTTGCTCGCAATCGGAGCGTTGGCGGGTGCCATCGGTTCGGGCATTGCGGCGAGTCGCTTCCTCGACGTCTGATCGGTGGGGTAGAAAGGCCCATGGCCTACACCGACATCCTCCTCGACATCAGCGACGGCATCGCCATCATCACGCTGAACCGCCCCGACGCGATGAACTCGTTCACCAACCAGATGGCACGCGACCTGCGCGCTGCCTTCGACGAAGTCGACGCGAACGACGACGTGCGCGCGGTCATCGTCACCGGCAGCGGCCGCGCCTTCTGTGCCGGTGCCGACTTGTCGTCGGGTGGAAGCACTTTTGCGAAGGGCGGCAGCGACGAAGCACCGCGTGGCGGCGTGGTGCGTGACGGTGGTGGCCTCGTGTCGTTGCGAGTGTTCGATTGCAAGAAGCCCGTGATCGCGGCCATCAACGGCGCCGCCGTCGGTGTGGGTATCACGATGACCCTTCCGATGGACATCAGGCTCGCCAGCACGAAGGCAAAGATCGGCTTCGTTTTCGCCAAACGCGGCATCGTCCCCGAGGCCTGCTCGTCGTGGTTCCTCCCGCGACTCGTCGGCATCTCGCAGGCGGCCGAGTGGGTGTACACGGGTCGGTTGCTCACCGCCGACGAGGCACTGGCCGGTGGTCTCGTGCGCAGCGTGCACGAACCCGACGAACTGCTTCCCGCTGCGATTGCCATCGCGCGGGAAATCGCGGACAACACGGCACCCGTGTCGGTCGCGTTGTCGCGTCAGATGATGTGGCGGATGCTCGGCGCGGATCATCCGATGGAGGCGCACCGCGTCGACAGCCGTGGCATCCAGTCCCGCGGCAAGACGGCCGATGCAAAGGAAGGCGTCGAGAGTTTTCTCGAGAAGCGTCCCGCGCGGTTCCCCGACAAGGTGAGTGACGGCCTTCCCGAAATCTTCCCGGGTTGGGTCGACCCGGAATTCTCCTGAACATGTCGGACGATTCGCGGCCGGACGAGCCGCTGACCGTGTACGACGCTTTGGGCGGCATGGATTTCTTCCTGGGGCTCGCCGACCGGTTCTACGAACGAGTGAAGGACGATGCGGTGTTACTGCCGCTGTATCCCGAGCCCGACGACCTGCCGGCGGCCTCGCGACGCCTCGGGTTGTTCCTTGCCCAATATTGGGGCGGACCGCACACGTTCAGCGAGGAGCGCGGCCATCCGATGTTGCGCGCCCGTCACAACCCCTACGTGATCGGCGCTCTGGAGCGCGACCACTGGCTGGTGTGCATGTTGAGCGCCGTCAACGAACTGGTCGCAAACGACGACATTCGTGCCCAGATGACCGACTACTTCGTGAAAGCCGCAGAACACCTGCGCAACGATCAGCCGTTGCGCCTGGTCAAGCCGTAACAGGCAACCGCCGCAGCGGCCGCGACGTTCAGCGAGTCGACTCCCTCCGCCATCGGGATGCGGACCTTGTGTGTCGCGGCCTGCATCCAGTCGTCGGCCAGACCGTCGCGTTCTGACCCGAGGATGAGCGCGGTGCGCTCCGTGGGCTGAAGCGTCGACAAGTCCCGGGCATCGGGGTCGGGAGTCATCGCGTACGACTCGAATCCGGCACGGTGGAGGCCGTCCATGAACGAAGGTGCATCGTTGACGCGCGCGACATCTAGGCCGAACGTCGTGCCCATCGCGACGCGCAAAGCGCGCCGTGCATACGGGTCGGATGATTCGCCGTCGAGCACGATCCCGGTGAAGCCGAACGCGGCGGCACTGCGGACGATGGCGCCGACGTTGGTGGGGTTGTCGACCTGTGCGAGAACGACGATGCGCTGATGGCGTGCGATCAATGTGGTGGCGTCGACGAGTGGTGGCTTG
>DAINNS010000119.1:0-5204 GCA_036735765.1 Ilumatobacteraceae bacterium
GATCTGGGGTGGTACAAGTCAGATCCAGCGCAACATCGTCGCCGAACGCGTTCTCGGTCTGCCGAAAGAGCCGAAGGCGGCGGGCGAATAGCAGTAGTCGTCAGTCGGCCGTCGCGCCCGGTGCGCCGGTGGTCTGGCGCAGGGGTCGATCGGGTAGTCGCACCGCAATGATGATGACGAGGATCGCGACGGGAATCGCAACCTTGTAGAGAAACGTGATGCCGTTCGCCAGCACGTCGAGTACCTGCTCGCGCAACTCGATGTCAGGGATCGACTTGATCTCGCGCGGAGCCTGCAAGAGTGCCTTGTCGACCTTTCCCGTGATGCGCGAGTTGAGCAGCGCGCCGAAGGCGGCGAGTCCGACCACGCCACCGAGTGTGCGGAAGAACGTGATTGCCGCGCTCGCAACGCCGAGGTCCTGCCAGTCGACGGCGTTCTGGGTTGCGAGGGTGCAGGTCGGCATGATGCTGCCGATTCCGAGTCCGACGAAGACCATTCCGGTGAGAGCCGAGGCCATGCCGAGACCGGTGTCCGACATCGCCGAGAGAAACACCATTCCGATGGTCAAGGAAACTGCCCCGAGGATCGGCCAGTGTCGGTACTTACCGCTGCGCGTGGTGAGCCGGCCCGTGCTGATGCTTGCGAGCGTGACGCCGGCCATGATCGGGATCAACAACAGTCCGGAATTCGTGGGTGACACTCCCGTCACGGCCTGCAAGAAGAGCGGAATGAAGGCATTTGCCCCGTAGATGATGGTGCCGGCGAAGGCGACAAGTGGAATCGTCACACGGAGGACGTCGTTGCGGAACAGATGAAGCGGCATCACCGGCTCGGGCGCCTTCTTCTCCCACTGCACGAACGCGATACCGATGAGCACCGCGGCGACGCCGAACACGACCGACAATGTCGACGTCCATCCGTATTCCTCGGACGACCACGACAACAAGAGGATCAGGCATGTAACGGAGACGGTGAGTAGCACCGACCCCAGCCAGTCGACGGCATGGTCGCGCTTCTGGAAGGGAATGCGCAGCGCCGCCGACGTGATGATGAGGGCCACGATGCCGATCGGGATGTTGATGATGAAGATCCAGCGCCACGACAACTGTTCGGTGAAGAAGCCGCCGATCAGCGGTCCGATGACGCTTCCGACGGCGAAGACACTGGTGATCATTCCCACGTAGCGGCCGCGTTCGCGCGGTGGAACGGTGTCACCGATGATGACGAAGGCCATCGACATCAGGCCGCCGCCACCGATTCCTTGGACGCCGCGCGAGATGACCAACACCGACATCGATTGCGCGACCGCACAACCGATCGAGCCGATGATGAAGGTGACGATTGCCGCCTGGAAAAGCGGTCGACGCCCGTAGATGTCGCTCAACTTGCCGAACAATGCATTCGAGATGGTCGACGTGAGCAGGTAAGCGGTGCCGATCCAGGCATAGGCGCTGAGACCACCGAGGTCGGCGACCATCGTCGCGATTGCGGTGTTGACGGCGGTGCCGTCGAGCGACGCGAGGCTCATTCCGGCCATCAGACCGACGAAGACGGTGAGGATCTCGCGACGACTCAGCTCGGGTGCGGAATGTTGGGGGGATTGCGACATGACTTTTGCACCCTACAACTGATGACGTTGCCTCGCTCGCGTGGTCGGTCTGCTAGCACGATGGTGTGGAGGAAGTCACACGCGTCGTGTCCTCACCGGTCGGAGCGGTTGAACTCGTGGCGTCGGTGGCGGGTCTGGTGCGGGTCTCCTTCGTCGACGGGGGAATCTCTCACGAGAATCTGATGTCGAACGTCCATCTCGATGCCGCCGAGCGACAGTTGGGCGAGTACTTCGCGGGGAAGAGGCGCACCTTCGACCTCGTTCTCGCGCCGCGGGGTACACCATTCCAAATGGCCGCATGGGAGGTGCTGCGCACGATCCCGTTCGGTTCGACGATGACCTATGGCGAACAGGCCGCCGCAATGGGAAATCCGCGGGCCGTACGGGCTGTCGGTGGGGCCAATGGCCGCAACCCG
The DNA here is from genome assembly GCA_036735765.1 of Ilumatobacteraceae bacterium. GTDB lineage: Bacteria > Actinomycetota > Acidimicrobiia > Acidimicrobiales > Ilumatobacteraceae > F1-20-MAGs119. The sequence continues at coordinate 2,026 of DAINNS010000119.1, forward strand.
CTGGCCATCCTCGTGCCCTGTCACCGGGTGATCGGCGCGAACGGACAGCTCACGGGCTATGCGAGTGGAGTCGAACGGAAGCGGTGGCTCCTGGACTTCGAACAGAATTGAGAATGGTTCTCATTCCTTGTAGCCTGAGTCCGTGGTTCGTTCGCTTTCGCTGGGCTTGTGCGCGGCCATCGTCGGGTTGGTCGGGTGTTCCGGCGATGACAAGACCGACTCAACACCGACCGTCGTCGTCACGTACAGCGCACTCGAGAGCATTGTTGCCGACATCGTCGGTGGGTTGGCGCAAGTCGAGGTGATCGTTCCGAACGGAACCGATCCGCACGACTTCGAACCGTCCGCCAAAGATGTCGAAGCGCTGTCGTCGGCGGCTCTCGTGGTGTCGAATGGTCTCGACCTGGAGGAAGGTCTCGAAGATGCGCTGGGCGAAGTCGAGAAGTTGGGCGTTCCCGTCTTCCACATCACAGACCACGTCACCCTCCGCGACGCTGCGCACGACGCTCACGCGGGTGACGATGACCACGAAGACGCAGCGGATGATCCGCACGTGTGGCTCGACCCGCTGACGCTTGCGGAAGCGGTACCTGCTCTCGCCGACGAGATTGGTGGACGTATCGGCAAGGACCTGTCGGCTTCGGGTGAAGCGGTTGAGGCCTCGCTCACCGCGCTTCATGCCGATATCGAGGAGAGAATAGGAACACTTGAGTCGTGTGTGGTCATCACCGGCCACGACTCGCTTGGTTACTTCGGCGCACGCTACGGATGCAAGGTGTTGGGCTCGATCATCCCGAGTTTCTCGACCGCCGCCGAGGCAACGGCAAAGGACCTCGCCGAGTTGAAACAACTCGCGAACACGGAACGGGTGAAGGCGATCTTCACCGAACTCGGAACGCCGACGGACGTCGCCGAACAACTCGCCGAAGAAGTCGGTGTCGATGTTGTCGATATCGCGACGCACCTCGTGCCTGAGGGCGGCGGGTACGGTGAGATGATGCTCGCGTTGACCGACTCGATCGTCGCAGGCCTGGCATAACGCCGTGGATTTTCTCTTCGGGCCTTTCGTCGACAACGAGTTTCTTCGTCTGTCGCTCGTGGCGACCTGCATCGTTGCGGTTACGTGCGCCGTCGCCGGGGCGTTCGTCGTTCTGCGGGGCTTGGCATTCGTCGGCGATGCCCTCGCGCATGGTGTTGTTCCGGGCGTTGCCGTTGCGTTGCTGGTCGGGTTCTCGGGCGTTCTCGGCGCGGCCATCGGCGCCGGGGTGATGATGGGCGGGGTTTCCCTCGTCAACCGACGTTTTCGGCTTTCGAGTGACACTTCGATCGGATTGTTGTTTGTCGGGATGCTCGCACTCGGTGTGCTCATCCAGTCGCGGTCCGACACCTTCGCGGGCGACTTGACCAACGTTCTCTTCGGTGAGGTGCTCGGGGTCTCCTGGGTCGACATCGGATGGCAGGCAGTGGCTCTCGTCGTTGTCGCGGCCACCGCGTGGGTGTGTCGTCGACCTTTTCTTCTGCTGTCGTTCGACGAGGGCCTTGCGGCAACGTCGGGATTCTCCGTACGGAAGTACGGCAACATCATGCTGGCGATGGTTGCGTTGACGGTCGTCGCAAGTTTCCAGACCGTGGGAACCTTGCTCGTACTCGGAATGTTGGTTGCTCCCGCTGCAACGGGTGCGCTCTTCGGGCGGCGCATCTCGACTGTCGTCGCCGTTGCTGCAGTAGTTGGCGTTGCGTCCTCGTACGTCGGCTTGTTGGTGAGCTACCACGCCGATCTCGCCGCCGGCGCCTCGATCGTCCTCACCGCGGTCGTCGTGTTCGCGCTCTGTGCCACGTCGATCGAGCTGCGTCGCTGGTGGGACCATCGCCAGGACATCCACCACCTCCACGACCATCCCCACTTCCACGAACATGTCCATCACTGATCACATTCCGTCGATCTCGGCGACCTCGCTCGCGGTCGGCTACGGCCACCGTCCCGTGGTCGACGGCGTCGATTTCACTTTGTTTCCCGGTCAGATGCTGGTGCTCATCGGCACCAACGGTTCGGGCAAGTCGACACTTCTGAAAACACTCGCCGGTCTGCTCGAACCACAGGGTGGGGAAGTGGCCGTTCTCGGTGAACGCCCCGGGTCGCAACCCGCCCGCGTCGCATACCTGCCCCAGCACCCCGTGTCGTCACACACGCTTCCGCTGCGGGTCGAAGACGTGGTGGCCATGGGCCGTTTTGCGCGGCGCGGCTTGTTCGGACGTCTCGATGCCGAAGACAGGGAAGCTGTGCATGAATCGATGCGTCGCACCGGCGCCGACGGCTATGCGCAAAGCGCACTTCGAGATCTTTCGGGTGGGCAACAGCAGCGAGCACATCTCGCACAGGTGCTGTCTCGCCGCGCAGAGGTGTTGTTGCTCGACGAACCGACCGCGGGTCTCGACGTCGTGGGTCGCAGACTTGTCACCGAACTGATTGCGCAGGAACGCGCCCGCGGCGTGACCGTGGTGATGGCGACGCACGAATTGGGCGATGCCGACACGGCGGACGCAGCGATTCTCCTGGCTCAGCGCGTGGTCGCGCAGGGGTCACCCGACTCGGTGCTCACCGATGCGTCGATGCGCGAAGTGTTCGGCTTCACCCAGCCGCACTGAGTCGGTGCGTCAGCGCAGGCGGACGGGGAGTTTTCGTCGGCCCCAGAGAATCTCGGGAGCGAGACGTTCGGTCGGGCCGTTCGCACGCATCGTCGGAAAACGCGTCGCGAGGGTTTCGATTGCGATGCGCGCGGTCTGTCGAGCGAGAGGTGCGCCGAGACAGTGGTGGATTCCCCAGCCGAAGCTGTAGTGACGTTTCAACTGCATCTCGTCGCGGTCGATGTCGAACTCGTCCGGATCGGTGAATGCAGCGGGATCGCGGTTGGCCGACGCATAGAGGGCCATCACCTTCGACTTGGCGGGCACGTGGACGTCGCCGATGGTGGTGTCGTCGACATTGGTGCGGAACAGGCCGAGCACTGGCGGGTCGTAGCGCAGGCTCTCTTCGATGGCGTTCGGTATCAGCGCATGGTCTGCGACGATGCGGTCCCAGCGCGTGGTGTCCTCGAGCATGCGCCACATGAAGTTCGTGATGAGCGACGTCGTGGTTTCGTGGCCGGCGACGAGCAACTGCAGCACCATCGACTCCATTT
>DAINNS010000120.1:0-5199 GCA_036735765.1 Ilumatobacteraceae bacterium
GTGTTCTCTTCGCAGGGGGTGATCGTCTCGGGTGGTCTCAACGACTGGACGCCGATCCCCGGCGGCCCGACACTGACCAACGCCTCGTTCGCATTCTCCACATACAACGCAGTGAATGTGACGTTGCCGAATGCTCCCGAGCTCGGCGCAGTCAACATCGGGATCAACAACCCGACACTGCTCGCAGGCTTCAAAGTCCCGGGCTGGCTAAAGAGCATGGTGAACCAGCCGAATCTGAACGTGGTGCCGGTGACGGTGCCGCTGAAGGATTTGGCGGGCGGCAAGTTGCCGACCCTCAAGATCATGCTGCCGATGCCAAGTGATTGGTACGTCTTTAGAACCAGTTCGCTGTCGATGCGGTTCGCGAGCATCGGTGTCGAAATCGGTGGTAGTCCGACTCCGTCGCTCAGTTTGATCGGCAATATTCTCTTCGAGACCGGCAGTGGTTCGCCGGTTCCACTCGAGGTGCGCGGCACGGTGTCGACCACCGCGATTTCGATGGCACTCAGCCTCGGAACAGACGTTGTCACGGGCAAGCCCTACGAATGGAAGAACGCGTTCGGCATCAGCGGTCTCACGCTGTCGAACCTCGCAATCCAGTTGGGCATCAACTTCGCGACGACGCCGATTCCACTGCCGACTCTCGGTCTCGCAGCAACAGCACAGTTGCCCGATTCGTGGCGCACGCCGCTCGGCATGGATGCAGGAGTCGCGATTCGTTTGATGGCGAACATCGACGTGACGAAGCCGTGCTTCCAGTTCAAGGCCGGAACCCTGGGTGCTGACGGTGCGACCATCTCCGCCGGCACGGCGAAGGTGATCAATGTGGGCGGCGGGGTACTGACCTCGACGTTCATGGACCTCACCATTGCGCCGCTCGGCTGCCAGGTCGGCAACCAGATTCTCGATCCGGGTGTTTCGGTTGGCTTTATTGGAACGGTTCTCGGCACTCCGGTCGACGTTCGCGCGAAGATCGGCACCAACCCGTTCTCGCTCGAAGCGAGCCTCGCGATTGGTGCGTTCAAGGTTGGTCCGGTCCAGATGGACCAGACCCGTCTCGAAATCAAGGTGTCGCCGACCGACAACTACGTCGGCTTCGCCGGTGGTGTGACGATCGGTTCCACCTCGGTCAAGGTCGCCGGGCGTGTCGGCATCAACACCACCGATGGCCCGTACATCGACATGACGGGCAGCATCGACAACCTCATCATCGTTCCGTCGGTGATCGAAATCAGGTCCGCACGGGTCGATATGAGCATCAGGCCGGCCAAGGGCAGTGCCTCGGTCAAGGCCAGTGGCGACTTCACCTTCCTCGGTAGCGCAACCAAGATCGATGTCAGTCTGCTGATGGCGAACTACGAGTTGCAGTCGCTGTCGGCCGACATTTATGCGAAGCGCACGGTTGCCTCGGTTGTCACTATCGAAGGCAACTTCAGTCTGCGCTACAACAAGGGCCAGGCTCCGACCATCGCGTTCGACGCAACCGGTTCGGTCGCCGGCTACAACTTTGGGCGCGTCACGGGCCGCATCGATGGGAATCAGGTGCAGATCACCGGAACCGTCGCGGTTGGTGGTGTGTTCACCGCTCAGATCAGCGGACAGGTGGTCTGGCAGGCGGCTGCCGGGGTCACGATCCCGAACCGCCAGGGTCAGGCTGTCAACGCGTCGGCCGGCGACTTCAGGTTTGCGGCAACCAACATCTCCATCAACCTCGGCGGCTTCGCCGCCAGCGGTTCGGTGGTCATCGGTCGGGCACAGAACCTCGTCTACGCCGATTTCAGCGCGTCGTTCAACATCGGATCGGGTGACGTCGGCGGCAGTCTCAGTGTCTCCGGGTCGTTCGGATCGGATGGCAACTTCTCGTTCAACGGTTCGGGTCGACTGAACCTCGTCGGCTTCACGGCCGACGTGAACGTGAGCGGCTCGAAGAACGGTTCGAACTGGGCCTTCTCACTCAACACGAACATGAGTGTGATGGGTGCAGTGACCGTCGGATTCAACGGCAACTTCTACAGCAGCAACGGAGGCATGCGCTTCACCGTCAGTGGGAACGCGGCACTGAATGCCGCCGGCCTCGGTGGGATGTCGGGTCAGTTCCGGTTCTCGAACGAACCTGGTCAGGCCGGTATGTACGTCGCACTTTCGGCGAATATTGCGGGTGTCATCCGGGGTAGCGGTGCGTTGTGGGTCGGCGGTGACGGAACGTTCGAGACAAACATCGACGTCAGCATGAGCCTGCCTGGCGTCAGTGCCGGCGCGAAGCTCAAGATCGGCAACTTCACAACGTGGGCCCGCATGGGCACGCGCGTCGAGCGGTCATGCCTGAGGTCCTGGGGCCGTGAGATTTGTTTCGATGTTCCGATCACGTACGTCATCGAAACGGGTCGCACGAAGGTCGGCACGTACATGACGCTCGATGGTTGGGCGCGTGTCCTGGGCTTCAACTTCGACGTCGATGGAAACATCAACTCCGATGGCTCCTTCCGTTTCGTCGTCAGTGCGAGCTCGTCGTGGAGCACCGGCTTCTCGATCGGCATCGGCGAGTTCCGTTTCGGCGCCAACTTCAGCGCGAGTCTCACAGTGACCAGTTGGTCGCCGTACGTCGCGGTGTCGGTGTGGGGTGAGGCCTACGGCGAGAGCCGCTGGATCACTTGCTGGTGGGTTAGCAAGTGGTGGGGCGGCTATCCGGAGTGCGGATACGGCGGATGGGGTAGTCGCGTCAGTATCGGCCTCGGCATCAGCACCAATCCGTTCAGTATCAGGGTCCGTATCCTCGGCTTCGATTTCACGATTCGCTGAAATGTGACTCTGATAAGCAACTCGAATGATGTTTAGTAGAGCGGCGTTGCCGGTGCTGATTGCGCTGGCGGCGCCGCTCTTCGGATGTGAAGGCGGTGGTGGGTCCAACACCTCGACGGTGCCGGTCGTCGAGCCTGCCGCACTGCCGAGGTTCGTTGAGTCGGCGTCGGCCGCCGGATTCACGATCAAGCAGGGAAAGCGGGTCACCGAGGGTGCCTGCATGTACAACGCAGCGAAGATCTTCGAGAAATTTCCCGACCTCATCCAACCCAAGGTCAATCAAATTGCCAATCAGGAATGTGAACCCGAAGAGCTCACGGGCGGTGCAATTGCAGTCGACCTGACCGGTGACGGTCTCGATGAGATCGTGATGACGCGCATGTATGCGCCGCCCGTCTTGTACGTGAACGAAAGCACGCCGGGAAAGCCCTCGTTCCGTGAGGCGACCGCCGGCTCGGGACTCGACGTTCTCGAAGAAAACACGAATGGCATCGCTTATGCCGACGTCGACAAGGATGGCGACACCGACCTCATCATGACGACGACCTCGGGTCGCCAGTCGTACCTTCTCGTCAACGACGGGGCAGGACGCTTCGTGGACGAGGCCGATGCGCGCGGAATCTCGGGCCGTGACGGTCGTCCGCACTCGGGGCAGGGCGTGGCTCTGGGCGACTATGACAACGATGGATGGGTCGACGTCCATCTGAACGAATGGCAGTTGGCAACCGTCACGCGTTTCGGCGTTCCCTCCCACGCCCGTCTCTTTCGCAACCTCGGCGGGGAGGGGAGTCCCGGTCACTTCGAGGATGTCACCGATACGGCAGGCGTCGCGATCGACTCGCGCTTCGACGCCGTCTACTCGTGGAGCTCGACCATGACCGACTTCGACGGTGACGGGTATCCGGATCTCTCGATCATTGCTGACTACAACACCAGCCGGTTCTTCTGGAACAACGGTGACGGAACCTTCACCGACGGTACGCCGACGATGGTGCCCACCAAACTTGGTCGCGAAGAGAATGGCATGGGGCTTGTCGTTGGCTTCTATGGCCCGGATCAACGAATTGGAATGTTCATTACCTCGATCATGTCGAGCGAAGGATGTGATCCGTACGTGCGGACCGGCAACCGCTTCTACCTTTACGACGAGAACCGCAGGTTCACCGATGAAACCGATGCCGCGGGGGTCCGATCGGGCGGCTGGGGTTGGGGAGCGACGGTGCTCGACCCCACGAACGCCGCGCGACGCGACCTCGTTTCCGCAGCAGGCATCTTCATGCCGCGCGAACCGTGTCATCACGAGGACCCGGTGTATTACTGGGTCGATGACGGCACGGGCGTGTACAACGAGCGTGCAAAGGAAGTCGGCATCGTGAACAACCTCCCCAGCAAAGGAGTGCTCGTCTTCGACGCCGACAACGACGGTCGACAGGATCTGTTCGTTACGCGCGACACCGAAACACCGCTCTTCTTCCACAACGTCACCGACGCGGTGGGATCGTGGTTGAAGGTCAAGGTGAAGGGTTCGGCTTCCAATGCGGATGCGTACGGGGCGATCGTCACCATGTGGACCAGTACGGAGTCGCAGCCGCAGAAGTTCTTGGTCGGTGGAGGCAGCCGACTCTTCACCCAGGACTCGCATGTGCTCCACGCGGGCTTTGGCGCGTTCGGAGGACCCTTGGCGAAACTCACCGTCGAGTTCCCGTCGACGAAGAGAATCGTGGAGCTGACGGACATCGAGCTGAATTCAACGGTCACGATTGTCGAGCCGAATCAATGAGGATGCGTCGTCTCGTCGGTGGAGCGTTTCTTGCAGCACTTTGGCTGGTGGGCTGTGCCAACGGGAGTGCCCGTGACTCGTCACAGCCCGGTGAGCCGACCACGACGATGAGCATCGCATCGTGCGTACCTGAGCCGAACGCGAAGTGCGTGGGCGTTGACTTGTCCGGCGCCGACCTCGAGGGCGTCGACCTCCACGCGATCGACCTGAGGAAAGCGAATCTGTCCGGAGCAAACCTCGTGGGAGCGGATCTCACTCATGCCAACATGACCGGTGCGAACCTCGACGGGGCAAACCTCACCGACGCGATCGCAGAGTGGTCGGGGTTGAACGACGCATCGCTTGTTTCGGCGAATCTAACTCGAACGCGATTCGCGAACGCGACACTGCTTCGTGTCGACCTTGAAGGTGCGATCTTCGTTGGGGCGTTCTTTACTGATGCGACGCTCGAAGGCGCCAGCGGTGATGCCGATTTCTCGCTTGCAATGCTCTGCAACACGACGATGCCGGACGCAACGATCGAGGAGCCGACGTGCTGAGGAAGACCGCCTTACTCGCCGCCTTTGCGCTCGTTTGCACCGTCGCGCCTGCCGGGGGAGTGGCAGTGACCGCTACCGGCG
>DAINNS010000121.1:0-2628 GCA_036735765.1 Ilumatobacteraceae bacterium
GGGGTCATTCCCACGCGACGAGAGACTCACGTCACCATTTCCCAACCAGACCTCGCGGCAGTAGCCTCGGGAATTCGTGGGCTCTGACCAGACAGCCGGACGGGAATCCGTCGAACTCGCCAAGCAGGTGCAGGCCTCGCAGGTCGATACCCACGTCACCACCGATGACGACGGCCATGATCACCACCACGGTGCGGGTCACCAAGTGGGCACCGTCGCACTGGCCCTCGGTGCGCTGGGCGTGGTCTACGGGGACATCGGTACGAGTCCGCTCTATTCCTTGAAGGAAACCTTCACCGAAAAGTCGCACGTGATGACCGTCGACCGCATCAACGTCTTCGGTGTCTGTTCGCTTGCCTTTTGGTCGCTCATCCTGATCATCTCGGTGAAGTATCTGATGTTCGTCATGCGTGCCGACAACAAGGGCGAGGGCGGCATCCTCGCCCTGACGGCACTGGTCAGCAGCGACTCGGAAACGGACAGGAAGCGAAGCCGGCGTCGCAGCCTTCTCGTGGCTCTCGGCGTATTCGGCACCGCGCTGCTGTACGGCGACGGCATCATCACGCCGGCCATTTCCGTGTTGAGTGCCGTCGAAGGCCTGGAAGAAGTGTCGACATCGTTCACCGATTGGGTCGTGCCGATCGCGGTCGTCATCCTCGTCGGCTTGTTCGTGGTGCAACGCCGCGGTACCGGGGCGGTGGGCAAGGTCTTCGGCCCGATCATGATGTTGTGGTTCGCCACACTCGCCATCGTCGGCCTGTCGAAGGTGATCCCCGATCCGAGCATCATCCAGTCGGTCAACCCGTACTACGCAATGAAGTACTTCACGCACGAACCGGGTCACGCCTTCCTGTCGCTCGGATCGATCTTCCTCGTGGTCACCGGTGGCGAGGCGTTGTATGCCGACATGGGCCACTTCGGTCGCAAGCCGATCATGTTCGGTTGGTACGGGATGGTGTTGCCCTCCCTCGTCCTCACGTACTGGGGCCAGGGTGCGTTTCTCTTGAAAAATCCCGAAGACGTCGAGAGCGTGTTTTTCCGCATGGTGCCCGAGTCGATCCTCCTTCCGATCGTCATCCTCGCCACGCTGGCCACGATCATTGCTTCGCAGGCCCTCATCTCCGGCGTCTTCTCGTTGACCGCACAGGCGGTGCAGATGGACTACCTGCCGCGCATCAAGGTGGTCCACACGTCGAGCAAGCACTACGGCCAGATCTACGTGCCGCTGGTGAACTGGTTGCTGATGATCGGCTGCGTGGGCCTTGTCATCGGGTTCCAAACGGCCAGCAACCTGGCGGCGGCCTACGGCATCGCCGTCACGATGACCATGGCGATCACCACACTGATCTTCTACCGCGTCCTCACGGACAGCTGGGGTTGGAGCGGGGCCAGGGCCATGCTCGTGTGCGCACCGATGCTGTTCATCGAGATGGGGTTCCTCGGTGCGAACCTCGTGAAGATCCCCCACGGAGGCTGGTTCGCACTCGCCGTTGGTGTGCTGTTGATGGTCCAGATGCAAACGTGGCGCCGCGGCCGCTCACTCGTCGCGCAACGCATCCACCGCGGCGAGAAAGAGATCCGTCCATTCCTCGACGGTGTCGAATCGATGACGCGCGTCGAAGGCACGGCGGTCTTCATGTTCAAGGACATCGGAAAGGCCCCGCCGGCCCTCGTCAACAACCTGCTTCACAACAAGGTGTTGCACAAGACGACCCTCATCGTTTCCGTCGACACCGCCGGTGAACCTCGTGTCACACCCGAGAATCGGGCCACGGTCACCAAGGTGGCGCCGGGAGTGTTCCAGGTGCAGTTGCGCTTCGGATTCATGGACGAGCCGAATGTGCCGGCGACCCTCCAGACGATCGATCACCCCGGCCTCGAATACGACGCCGATGACGTCACCTATTTCATCGGCCACGAGTCGATCGTCGCGGGCAAGGCGCCGGGAATGAACCCCCTCGCCGAGCATCTGTTCGTGTTGCTGAATCGCGGTGCCGACAGTGCGGTGCGGTTCTTCAACCTGCCGACCGACCGCGTGTTCGAGGTCGGCTCTCGCGTCGAGATCTAGGGTCCCTGTCATGGCAACGTTGCCGACGATCGCGGTCTGCTATCTCGCCGGCGTCGACTCGACGCAGATCGAGCAACGTCGTGGGCCTTCCCGCATCACCGACGCTCTCCCCGACCATCCGATCCTCGACATGCGCGACCGCACCCCCGACGATCTCGGCGAAGCCGAGCGTGGGCGCATGGTCGACGTCGAGATTGCCTTCATTCTCGACATGCCCGACTACATCTTCGACGCATTCCCGAACCTCAAGTGGATCCACTCGCTGAAGACCGGTCACGACCACATCCCGCTCGACGAACTGCGCAAGCGCGGCATACGACTGACCAACGGTGCGGGCACGGCCGCAACCGAGATCGCCGAGTTCGTCATCGCGCGCATTCTCGAGCACTGGAAGCGCCTGCCCCAGATCGCCGCTCAACAAGCCGAGCATCGCTGGTACCCGGCGTTCGGCCGCGCGCTCTCCGATTCCAACATCGTGTTGGTGGGCTACGGCCCCATCAACCAGGAAGTCGCCCGCTTGCTCGCACCGTTCAACGTGAACCTCACCGCCGTACGCCGTT
>DAINNS010000121.1:2638-5197 GCA_036735765.1 Ilumatobacteraceae bacterium
GAATCGGTGGGCGCCCGCCGTACGGTGACGTTCAGCGAGATGCACGGGGCATTCTCCGAGGCCGACGTCGTGGTTGCCGCAGTTCCATCGAATGCCGACACCACGGGCATTTTCGACGCCGCAGCATTCAGCGCAATGAAGTCCGGCTGCTTCTTCGTCAACGTGGGTCGCGGCACCGCGGTCGTGGAGCCCGATCTGATGACCGCACTTGAGTCGGGCCACCTCGGTGGCGCCGCACTCGACGTCACCTCAGAAGAGCCGCTGCCGGCCGACAATCCGTTGTGGGATTCTCCCGCTCGAATCTCACCGCACAGTTCGGCCACGTTGGCAAACACGATGCGCCGAGTCCACGACCTTTTCATTCGCAACGTCGGCCTCTACTCGGCCGGTGCGCGACTCGACAACGAAGTTGAGATCTAGGCGGTTGCACCGCCAACTATTTCTGCTCAGGCGGATTCACCGCCTTCGACTTCTGCTCAGGCGGTTGCACCGCCATCGACTACCACCGTCTGGCCGGTGATGAAGGCGGCGAGTTCCGAGACAAGGAACAAGGTGACGCGGGCGATGTGGTCGGGTTGCCCCGCGATGCGTAGCGGGTTGGCCGCAATGGCCGCATCGATGTCGAGACCGCCGGCCTTGAGGGGCGCCATCTGCTCTTGCACGCCCGGCGTGTCGATGATGCCGGGGGCGATCGCATTCACGCGGATACCGCGCGGCCCCAGTTCGTTGGCGAACGCGCGCGTCAACGCGATGACGGCCCCCTTCGATGCGGAATAGGCGGTGATGTTCGCGCCGCCACGGATACCGGCGATCGACGCAAGGTTGACGATCGCGCCGCCGTTCTTCATCGCGCGTGCCGCCTCGCGAGCCGCGCTGTACTGCGCGCGCACGTTCACCTCGAGCATTTTCGTCACGAACGAGTCGGTGACCTTGTCGATCGGACCGGTCGTCGGGTAGATGCCCGCGTTGTTCACGAGAATGTCGAGGTTTCCACCTCGCGCAGCGGCCGTGACGGCTGCAGACAACTGGTCGGCATTCGTGATGTCACACACCACGAAAGATCCGCCGATTTCCTTCGCGGTCGCCTCGCCCGACGCATCGAGGTCGGCGAGCGTCACGTTCGCACCCGCAGCAACAAGGCGCTCGGCTATTGCCCGGCCGATACCTTTCGCGGCACCGGTGACGAGTGCGTTCTTGCCTGAGAGATTCAGCAGTGTTTCGTTTTCGAGCGTGACCATGCGTCGACGTTAGTGTCGGCGCATGCAGCGCAATGACGCGAACGGCACAGGGGCGGTGCCCTTCAGCCTGATGTCCGACGAATTCCAGGCGGATCCGCCGGCGATGTTCGCGGCGATGCGTGAGAAATGCCCGGTGCATCACGCAACCGAGCCCGCCCCGCACTACAGCCTGACCCGCGAGGCCGACGTCGCGGGTTCGCTGCGCGACGATGCGACATGGTCGTCGAAGTTCGGCCCGGGCCTCGCTTTCGGCGAACCGGGCAGCGGCGTGCTCGTGTCGAGCGATCCGCCCGCACACACGGCCGAACGTCTCGCCATCACACGAATCTTCAAACCATCGGCCATCGAAGCGATGGAAGGAGACATCCGCGAATTGGTGTACGGCCTCGTCGAGGGCTTCCGCGAACGCGGACGTGGCGACCTCATCGCCGACCTCGGAATGCCGGTTCCGCTCACCATCATGTGCTGGATGCTGGGCACACCTGTCGAGGACATCGAGAAATTCCGCAACTGGGTGTTGCCGATGGCCGAAGCCGTGGCCTACGTGGGCGGACGTCAGGCCAACGACACCGTCGTCAATGCCTACAAGAGCTACGGCGAATATTTCGGTGCGCACATCCGCACGCGCATGGCCGCCGTCGAGGCGGGCGATGACGTTCCCGACGACCTGCTCACACGACTGCTGACGGTCGAACGCGATGGGAACCGGCTGACGTTCCAGCAGGTGATGGGCTTTTGTCAGTTCCTGCTCGTTGCCGGGTCGGCAACGACGACTCTGCTGATCGGCAACGTGGTGAAACGTCTGATGGAGTTTCCCGCGCAGTTCGAGATGGTGCGCGACGACCGCAGTCTCATTCCCAACGCGATCGAAGAAAGCCTGCGCTTCGACGCACCGGTGCACGGCCTCTTTCGCACGAACACCTGCCCGGTGACCGTTCACGGCGTCGACATTCCCGTCGACTCGAAAGTGCTGATGATGTTCGGCTCGGCGAACCGCGACCCCGAGGCATGGGACCGACCCGACGAGTTCGACGTCACCCGCGACCTCACGACCCTGAAGCGCCACGCCGCCTTCGGGGTGGGCATTCACTACTGCCTTGGCGCACCGCTCTCCCGCATGGAGGGAGCGCTCGCCCTCGAGGCGATCCTCGACCATCTGCCCCGGATCAGGCCGGACGGGGTCCCAACCCGGGTCAAAGCGCCGGTTCTGAAGGGTTTCGAGACGCTGCCGGTGCGCTGGGACTGAGTAATCGAACGAAGAACGGTAAAGTTGACTATTCCGATAGGGTTTTGCAGAATAAAACCCGACTGGAAGGGTCAG
>DAINNS010000122.1:0-5194 GCA_036735765.1 Ilumatobacteraceae bacterium
CGCACTTGTGCTTGATCGCCTGGAACGAACCGATCGGACGACCGAACTGCACGCGAACCTTCGCGTACTCGACCGCCATCTCGAGAACCTTCTGCGCGCCGCCAACCTGTTCGGCGGCGAGACCGATGGAAACGAGGTCCATCACCTTCGACAGGATGGCCCAACCCTTGCCTTCCTCGCCGATGAGTGTGGCGGGGGTGTTGTTGAAGTCGAGCTTGGCCTGCTTGCGGGTCTGGTCCATCGTCGAGAGCTGGGTGCGGGTGAGACCCGCAGCGCCGCCGTCGACTGCGAAAAGACTGACACCCTTGCCGGTGCGCGCCGCGACGATGATCAGCGATGCGATGTGGCCGTCGATGACGAACGACTTCGTGCCCGACAACTTCCAGTCCGAACCCGAACCGGATGCCGACATCTGGATACCTGCTTCGTCCCACTTGCCCGACGGCTCGGCCGTTGCAAGCGTTGCGATCGTGGTACCGGCGGCGATGCCGGGAAGGTGCGCCTTCTTTGCTGCTTCGTCGCCGCTGTGCAGCAGCGTGTTGGCAGCAAGGACGACGGTTGCGAAGTACGGCGCGCACAGAAGCGCGCGACCCATCTCTTCGAGAACGACGCCGAGTTCGACGTACGAGTAACCCGACCCGCCGTACTCCTCGGGAATGTGCAGGCCCTGAAGACCCATCTGCTCACCCATCTGGCTCCAGACCGCGGCGTCATAGCCCTGATCGGTTTCCATCTGATGGCGTACGGCTTCTTCGGACGACTTGGACTCGAGGAATGCCCGGACTGTCTTGCGGAGCTCTTCCTGCTCCTCACTGAATGCAAAGTTCATGTCGGCATCCTGCACCGCACCCTCCGTGTTGGTCAAGGCCGCCTGTGTACGCAGGTGTACACGATTTGAGCCCGCGGCGGCTAGCGTGCCTCTCATGGCCCGAACTTCGGTGGGAACGCGCGAACTGAGGGCCAACCTCGCGACAGCCCTGCGTCGAGCAGCCGCCGGCGAGCGGGTCATCGTCACCGATGCCGGTCGACCCGTCGCACAGTTGGGGCCGGTCGACGCACCCGCCGGGTCGACGATCGAAGAGTTGGTCGCACGCGGCCTCGTCGTACCTCCACGGCGCACACCTCGCGAACGAACGGATTCGCTGCCCTCGGCGATCGACATCCACAGCGGAATGCGATTCGACCAGATCGTGCGGGACCTGCGATGACGATCGTTCTCGACACGACGGCGCTTCTCGCCCTGCACGTGTCGTGCGCGCAGCGCCAGATCGTCGTCGATGCAATGAACAACGACAGCACGTGGTGTGCGTCGGCAATGGCGCTTGCCGAGTGTCTCGCGGGCATCGACCGCATGACCGAAGAACCGGTTCTCCGCGACGAGTTGGAGGATTCGTTGCGTCGCACGTGGGACTACATCCACGTCGTCCCCGTCGACCAACGGTGTATCGACGAGGCATCCCTCATCTCGCGGGCCCAGCCCGTGACGCTCGGGTCGGCGCTGCACCTCGCTGCCGTGCAGCGCCTTCCCGGGCCGGTATCGCTCGTTACCTTCGACCCGGGCCAGATCACCGTTGCGCTGGGGTTGCAGGCCGATGGCCGCAACGTGAACGTCATCTCAGCGTGACGTCCCGTGCGAGAATGACCGCGTGAACGCCCCCGTTCTGCACTGGTCGAACGCCGACGTCGAGGTTCACAGGATCGTCGTCGGACCGTACGAGAACAACGTCTTCGTCGTTCGGTGCCGTGCGACGGGAAACGCCGTCCTCATCGACGCAGCGAACGAGCACGGCGTGTTGCTGGAGATGTGCACGTCACTCGGCGTGACACGGGTTCTCGAAACCCACGGACATTGGGACCACATCCAGGCCGTGCCCGCGATGCGCGAGGCGGGCTACGAGGTCGGAGTGTCGTCCCTCGATGCGCCGCGCCTGAAAGACGTCGGATACGACGTCTTCATCGACGACAGAGAGGTGATCGAGGTGGGTCGCCTGCGTCTGCACACGATCCACAACCCCGGCCACACCGAGGGGTCGATCTCCTTCAAGGTCGCCGACACGCCACTGCTGTTCACCGGTGACACTTTGTTCCCTGGCGGACCGGGCAACGCCACGTTCGAGGGTGGCGACTTCGCCACGATCATCGACTCGATCGACACGAAACTGTTCACGTTTCCGATCGACACGATCGTGTTGCCGGGTCACGGCCTCGACACCACGATCGGCGCCGAGCGACCGCACCTCGCCGAGTGGGTCGAGCGCGGCTGGTGAACGCTCCTCGTCACATGCGTGACCGGATTCTCCATCGCTTCGTCGTCTGCCTCGGCGGCATCGGCATCGCTGTTCTCGTATGGGCGACGTTCGCCTCACGCGGGGCATCGGTGCGACCCGACGAACTCGGATTCCTCCTCAATGGATGGGTACTGACGGGCCATGACGAAACATTTTTCGGCGCGGAGTTCCGTTCGTTCTACACCGCGGGTTACGGGTTCGTCACCGCCGTGGCGGCCGTCGTCGGTGGCGGCATCGATGCGCAGTACCGGCTGTCGTTGTTGGCCAACATCGGACTCGTCGTTGCCACCGCGGCGGCGCTCTCGCGTCTCGCGTTTCGCCATCTCGCCGTTGCACGCAACACCTCGCGAACGCTCGCCATCGTTGTCGCCCTCGCACCGGCGGTCGCGGCCAACTCGCTCTTTGCGTGGTCGGAGACGCTGAACCGATTCCTCTTCGTTGCCGTCGTGTTGCTTGCGTACGAACACGCAACACATCCGCGCTGGTCGACGTCGATTCCCATTGGTGTCGCCTCGTCCTACATGGTCATCGCGCACGGACGGTTCACCCTCGTTCCCGCGCTCACCGTCGCACTGTTGGTCATTGCCGCGACGCGTGCGCCACGCAAACTGATCGCCCTCACCGCCGGTGGCGTGCTCGCCGCGGTCGTTTCGTGGTGGGTGTTCACCCGCATCAACGTCTCTTTGCGTCGGGACCTCTACCCCGCTGCCGGTGGCAAAGAGGGCCGAATGGTCGACAAGTTGACGACTCCCTCGAACCTGCCCAGCCTCGCACGATCGGCCGCGGGCCAGTTGTGGTACGTGCTCGCCACTTCGTTCGGTCTCGCCGCCGTCGGCCTGGCGGTCAACGTACGGTCAGCGATGCTCGGTCTTCGACGTGCACGCAACCTGCAGTGGTTGGCACCCGCGTTTCTCTTCCTGTCGGCGGGGACCGTGGCCCTCGCATCCGCGTTGCAGTTGTTGCGCGTGATCCGCCCGGATCACCTCGTTTACGGGCGATACCTCGAGGCCGTGGCGCCCGTGTTCGTTCTCGTCGGTCTCGCCGCGTTGGTGAGTGGTTCCGGGTTTGCGCGGCGCGCGTGGACCTACGGCATCGTGGGGATCGTCGCGTGCACTGCCGCGCTCACGGTCGCTGCGGGCCGCGACGAGCTTCGTTCGATGATCGCGCAGAACAAATTCTTCGCGATTCCGAATGCGATCGCTCTCGACTGGGCGTTGAAACTCACCGACCCTGCGGGATACCTGTCACTGACTTTGGTGTTCGTCTTCATGTCCCTCGTGTTTTTCGTGGTGTCCCGGCGCAACACCGTTGTTTTTCTCGCAACACTGGCCGTGGTATCGCTGGCATTCACGACGTTCACCGCGGCACGAACCGTTGTTCCCTACCGCGACTACTTCGATCACGTCACGCTCGACAACGATGTGCGCGCACGCGTCGAAGGTGAGCAACGCGAGACGACGATCGTTTTCGATTCGGGCGGCCTCGGTGGCCAGACCTTCTACGACTACAGGTACTTGCTGCACCCGATCCAGGTGACGCGAGCCGACGTTCGGTGGATCGATCGGGAGCCGTTGCGATGCGTCATCGGAGCAGTCGGACGACCGCCCGAAGACACCGGCTGGAACGTCGTTGCGACGGAGAACGAGAACGCGTCTCGCGGCAAGCAGGAACCCGGAAACATCGTTCTCTGGATGCGAACGGGAGTAGATTCGTGCTGACATGAGTCCCTCCGAGAACCTCTGCGATGTCAGCGTGGTCCTCCCCATCTACAACGAACGGGGACACCTGCGCGACGAGATCAGTCGCATCCAGAAGGCTCTCGACGACTCGAAGTACACGTACGAAATCATCGTCATCGACGACGGCTCGAACGACGGGTCCGAGCGTGACCTCGAATCGATCGACGGAATCCGCCTGATCCGCCATCCGTCGAATCGGGGTTCCGGCGCCGCACGCCGCACGGGCACCAATGCTGCAGTCGGGCGTGTCGTCGTCTGGACCGACGTCGACATGACCTACCCGAACGACGAGATTCCGTGGCTGGTCGACCAGATGCAGGGTTACGACCACGTCGTGGGGGCGCGTCGCACGGAGGAAGGAACCCTCAAACTCTTCCGCAAGCCGGCCAAGTGGTTCATCCGCAAGCTCGCGAGTTACCTCACCGAGACCGACATCAAAGACCTCAACTCGGGACTCCGCGCATTTCGGCGCGATGTCGCGGTGCAGTACACCCACCACCTGCCCAATGGGTTCTCGTGCGTGACCACGCTCACCATGTCGTTTCTCGCCAACGGATACAGCGTCAGCTACGTACCCATCGACTACTTCCCGCGGGCGGGCCGTTCGAAATTCCACTGGTGGCGCGACACCAAGCGCTACATCCTCCAGGTCATCCGCATGACCCTGTCGTACAACCCGCTCAAGGTGTTCCTGCCCCTCGGTGGTCTCTTGTTCGTTCTCGCGGTGGTGAAGTTGGGTTTCGACTGGTCCAGCCGTGACTTCCGTCTGTCGACCAACACCCTCCTCATCTTCTTCGCCGCTCTTCAGGTGACGACGCTCGGACTTCTCGCCGACCTCGTGGTGCGCGCCACGCGTCGGCGTCTCGACGTCGACCCCGTCTGACGGCGGCCACGATGCACGGCCTCATCGCCTACTCGGGCCCGAACGTCGACGCAGCGCGCCGCGCAGTCGAGGGCCTCTCAGCCGAGACGACGGTTGCTGTTTCGCGCGACGGTCGCACGATCGTGGCTTCACTCGGGGCCGGAGCGGTCAGCAGACTGCACGTAACCGACGACACGGCGACCGCGTTCTTCGGTTCGTCCGCACCGGCGTGCAACTCGGGTCCCGCAACTTTGCTCGACGCCGATCCCGATGATGTCGTTGCAGTCGGCTTCGGCTCGGACGGC
>DAINNS010000123.1:0-5188 GCA_036735765.1 Ilumatobacteraceae bacterium
TTCTCGTGTTCTCCCGCCACGCGAGTCTCGCCGACTCTTTGGTGTCCGCCTACGCAGTGGGCAATGTCGCGGGTCTGCAGCCGCGTTACGTGCTGAAGCGCGAATTGATGGCCGACCCGTGCCTTGACATCGTCGGCCACAGATTGCCGAACTACTTCCTCGACCGCGGCTCGAACAACCAGAGCGACGAGTTGCGTGGCATCGCCCAACTCGGTCACGGGCTCGGGGCGAGCGACGTTGCCGTGATCTTCCCCGAGGGCACCCGATCCAATCCGAAGAAGAGAGCCAAGATCCTCGAGTCGATGGCGGAACGCAGCCCCGAGCGGGCGGCGCGTCTCACCGGTCTTGCTCATCTGTTGCCGCCGAAGCCCGCCGGTGCCATTGCCCTCTTGGAGGCGGCGCCCGACGCAGACGTCGTGATTGCCGGCCACACCGGATTCGACGGCCTCGACACGTTTGGGGGAATGCTGAGGCGGCTCGAGACAGGCGCCGGCGCCGCGCGGATGTGGTTCGTGCGTTACCCCCGCGCCGAGGTTCCCGCCGACGGCGACATCATCGGATGGTTGGACGAACGTTGGCTCGAGCTCGATCGCGCGGTGGCCGAGCACATGGGTCAGGCTGGTGGGAACGAGAAGAGGGCGTGACGATGAGCAGTAGTGCCGATGTGATGCTGGCGAGCGCGATCGCGATCGCGATCCTGATGTTCTCCACCTGGGTCGTCAGCGTGGCCGTGAAGAACGCGTCGATCGTCGACATCGTGTGGGGTCTCGGCTTCGTCGTCACCGGTTGGGTGTCGTTCGTCGTCGGCGACGGTGACGAATCGCGTGGCTGGGTGCTGGCGGTGATCGTGTCGTTGTGGGGTCTGCGATTGGCGGGCTACCTGGCGCGACGCAACATCGGCCACGGCGAGGACTACCGCTATCGCGCGATGCGCAAGCACTGGGGGCCCCGGTTCCCGGTCATCAGCCTCGTCACGGTGTTCCTGTTGCAGGGTGTCCTCATGTGGGTCGTCTCACTTCCGCTGCAACTCGGACAAGTGGAAGAGTCGCCCGGCTTCGGTCCGATCGGGACGATGGGTGTTCTCGTGTGGGCCGTTGGCCTCTTCTTCGAGTCGGTGGGCGACGCGCAGCTGCGCCGTTTCAAGGCCGACCCCGCCAACGAGGGAAAGGTGATGTCGTCGGGATTGTGGCGCTACACGCGGCACCCGAACTACTTCGGTGATGCCGTCGTGTGGTGGGGAATCGCGATCGTTGCGGCTGAGTCGGGTGTCGGCGCGTTCGGATTCATCGGCGCTGCGTTGATGACGTTCCTCTTGGTCCGCGTCTCGGGGGCAGCGCTGTTGGAGAAGAGCCTGCGCAAGCGCAAGCCCGAGTACGAGGACTACGTGCGGCGTACCAGTGGGTTCGTGCCGCGTCCGCCGAAGGCGGGCTAACCGAAGAAGGCCGACTCGACCTCGTCGTACAGCGAAAGGTCGATCGTGCGGGTGTTGCCCTGCGTCAGAGCCATCGGAACTCGCTCGATGGTGTCGCCGCGCAGAACCACCATCTTCCCGAAGTCGCGCGCGGTGACCGCGTCGACGGCGGCGAGTCCGAATCGGGTGGCAAGTACACGGTCGTAGGCCGTGGGTGTTCCACCGCGTTGGATGTGGCCGATCTGAACGACGCGCACGTCGTAGCCCGTGCGCTCTTCGATGAGCGGGGCGATGGCCGCACTGATGCCGCCGAGACGGTCGCGACCGAACTGGTCTTTCGCGTAGTTCATGTCGGGAGGCGTGCCGGGCAACGG
This sequence comes from Ilumatobacteraceae bacterium, assembly GCA_036735765.1. Classification (GTDB taxonomy): domain Bacteria; phylum Actinomycetota; class Acidimicrobiia; order Acidimicrobiales; family Ilumatobacteraceae; genus F1-20-MAGs119. Next base: position 1,786 of record DAINNS010000123.1, read on the forward strand.
TCGAGCCCCCTCGGCGACGACGACGATCGACGCAAAGCGTCCACGTCCGTGGCGGCGTTCGATGTGCTCGCACACCTGTGCCAGGTCGAAAGGGCGTTCCGGAACGAGGATCGCCGTCGCGCCGCCCGCAGTGCCTGCCATCAGGGCGATCCAACCGGCGTCGCGGCCCATCACCTCGACGACCATCACGCGGTCGTGGCTCTCGGCCGTTGTGTGCAGACGATCGATCGCATCGGTTGCCACTTGCACCGCGGTGTGGAAGCCGAACGAGACATCGGTGCCGACGATGTCATTGTCGATCGTCTTCGGCACCCCGATGATCGGCAATCCGGCTTCGGCGTGCAGGCGCGATCCGACGGTCAATGATCCGTTGCCGCCGATCACGATGAGCGCACCGAGGTTGAGGTTGGCGAACTGTTTGCGCGTGCGCTCGACGCCGTCGCCGAAGTCGTAGGGGCTGCCACGCGTGGTACCGAGGATCGTGCCACCCTTTGGCAGGAGACCACGCACGTTGTCGATCGTCAACTGCATGTAGTCGTTGCCGAGGAATCCTTTCCACGCGTCGCGGAAGCCGAGCACGCGGTCGCCGTTCTTCTCGGCCTTGCGCACGACGGCGCGAATGACGGCGTTGAGTCCCGGGCAATCGCCGCCACCGGTGAGCACGCCGATGTTCATGCGCGCCTCTTGATCACGACCGACTCTTCGTGAGCGCGCGTTCGAAGTCGGTGATGAGATCGGCCGGGTTCTCGAGGCCGACGGAGATGCGCAACAGCCCGTCGGCCGCGGCCGAAGCGGAGAGTGATTCGGGATCCAGGCCGTGGTGGGTGCTCGAGGCTGGGTGACACACAAGAGTTTCGGGTCCGCCGAGCGACGTCGCGGGTCGTGCCAGTTCGATGGCTTGAAGGAATCGGGTGCAGGCGTCGGGTCCGCCCTCGATCTCGACCGACAACATCGAACCGAAAGCCGTCATCTGGCGGGACGCGAGTGCGTGTTGCGGATGCGAAGCGAGACCGGGGTAGTGAACCACCGCACAACCCTCCTGCGCTGCGAACCAATTGGCCAGATTCGCCGCAGTGGAACACTGGCGTTCCTGGCGAACAGCGAGCGTGCGGATTCCGCGCAGTGCGTTGTGAGCGTCGTAGGGCGATGCAGCTGCTCCGTGCAGCACCGAATACGCCCAGACCGCATCGATGATGTCGGTCTCGGCTGCGATGACACCGATCAGCGCGTCGTTGTGGCCGCCGATTGCCTTGGTCGCCGAGTGCAGGGAGATGTTGACCCCATGCCGCAACGGCTGTTGGCACATCGGCGTGGCAAAGGTCGAGTCGACGAGGGTGAACGGGGCGCCGATTGCGCCCACCTCATCGAGGTCGGCGATGGCGAGTGCGGGATTCGCCGGCGTCTCAGCGATCACGAGCATCGTGCGTGGCTTGCGTGCCGCTTCGGTGAACGCGCCGGGAACCGTTGCGTCGACGAACGTGACGTCGATGCCCATGCGGCGTGCCGGTCCCGCGAGAAACGCCAGCGTGCCGCCGTACAACTGCTGCTGCGCAACGATGTGGTCGCCCGGTGAACAGAGCGCGAAGACGACCGATGCGATTGCGCCCATGCCCGAGGAAAAAGCGAGCGCGTCCTGCGCGCCCTCGAGTTCAGCGACTGCCTCTTCGAACTGACGAACGGTGGGGTTGGTGTAGCGGCTGTAGGCCTTGCCGCGCCGACCGCGCACGATTTCGTCGTGTGTGCCCGACAGTCCGTCACTCGACCACACCGTGGAGGTGGAGATATCGGCTGAGAGGCCACGCGCTCCACGCCGGCCCGCGGTGATCGCCGTGGTGTCGAGGTGCTGGTCGTCGCTCACCGTGTCACTCTACCGAGATAAACCCGACCGATTTGGTAGGAATTACGGTAGTCTCGTCGCTCATGCGCCCCGGCATCACCGGCCTCGAAGACGAGGCCATCACGATCATCCGCGAGGTCGCCGCATGTTTCGAGCGTCCGGTGATCCTGTTTTCGGGCGGCAAGGACTCCGTCGTCATGCTGCATGTGGCCGTGCGGGCCTTTGCGCCGGCCCGGTTGCCCTTCGCCGTCATGCACGTCGACACCGGCCACAACTTTCCCGAGGTCATCGACTTCCGTGACCGCTGCCTGTCCGGCCTCGGCCTCAACCTGACGGTCGCCTCGGTGCAGGCGGCAATCGACTCCGGCAAGGTGGCCGACGCGCCGTCGCGGAACCCTCTGCAGACCGTCGCGCTTCTCGACGCGATCGCCGAGAACAAGTTCGACGCAGTCCTCGGTGGGGCTCGCCGCGACGAAGAGCGGGCCAGGGCGAAAGAGCGGGTGTTCTCGCACCGCGACACGTTCGGACAGTGGGACCCGAAAAATCAGCGTCCCGAGCTGTGGAACATCTACAACACCAGTCACAAGCAGGGTGAGCACTTCCGCGTGTTCCCTCTCTCGAACTGGACCGAGCTCGACATTTGGACCTTCATCAAGGAACACGACATCGAATTGCCCAGCATCTATTTCGCCCACAAGCGTCGCGTCTTCAAGCGCGGGGGAATGTTGATGGCCGACACCGAGTTCCTGCGCCCAGAGGCGAACGAAGAGGTGTACGAGGAAACGGTGCGGTTCCGAACGGTCGGTGACGCCACGTGCACCGCGGCCGTGCCCTCGACGGCTGCAGGTATCGACGACGTGCTCGCCGAAACCGCTGTCGCCCGCGTGACGGAACGTGGTGCGACCCGCGCCGACGACAAGATCTCCGAGGCCGGCATGGAAGACCGCAAGCGACAGGGGTACTTCTGATGCGGCAGCTGCGTTTCGCCACCGTTGGTTCCGTCGACGACGGCAAGTCGACCCTCATCGGCCGCCTTCTTTACGACTCGAAGAGCATCTTCGAAGACCAACTCGAGCACGTCGAAGCCGTCAGCAAGCGTCGCGGCGACGACTACGTCGACTTGTCGCTGCTCACCGACGGCCTCCGCGCCGAGCGCGAGCAGGGCATCACGATCGACGTCGCGCACCGCTACTTCGCAACACCCAAGCGTTCCTTCGTCATCATGGACTGCCCGGGCCACGTGCAGTACACGCGCAACATGGTCACCGGCACCTCGACGGCCGACCTTGCGATCATCCTCATCGATGCGCGACACGGCGTTGTCGAACAGACCCGTCGTCACAGCATCCTCACGTCGTTGCTCGGCGTGCCGCACCTCGTCGTCTGCGTGAACAAGATGGACCTTGTCGGCTTCAGCGAAGAGCGCTTCACGGAAATCCGCAACGACTTCGAAGAGTTCGCCTCGCGTCTCCAGTTGCGCGACGTCACGTTCCTGCCCATCAGCGCTCTCCGTGGCGACAACGTGGTCGAGCGGTCCGACGACCTGAAGTGGTTCGAAGGCCCGAC
>DAINNS010000124.1:0-5182 GCA_036735765.1 Ilumatobacteraceae bacterium
GCGGTGCGCCAACCGTTGCGCCACAGGTCCATGGCGATGCTCGGCGCATCGACGGGTAGTGGAACGCCGTTCATCCACACGCCGTGGGTCGAGACGTGCTGGCCGGTGAGCATCGTCGAACGTGACGGCATGCAGACGACGTTTGACGGGATTGCGCGCGTGTACCGAATTCCCTCACGAGCGATGGCGTCAATGACCGGGGTGCGTGCCACGGCACCGCCGTTGCACCCGAGTCCGTCGTATCGCTGTTGGTCGGTGGTGACGAAGAGAATCCTGCGTGGCATGGTCAGCCCTTTCCGAACCGTTCCTGCAGGTTGCGCAGTCCATGACCAGCCGCCGCTCCGATGGCGAGGCCGAGAACCTCGGGTTCGATGTCGGTGCCGTAGACGACGATGCAGCGGTCATCGTCGAGTGCGATGACGTCGAAGGTTCCCACGTGGTGGGTGATCAACGGATTGCCGATGATCGAGTACTGGAATCGACGCAGGTCATTGTCGACGAGGAGAATTTGTTCCTCGAAGACGATTCCCGACGGAAGCGTCACCCACCGCTTGTCGCCCTCGACACGGGTCGACGACGTCGGGAACCATTCGTGCAGCACCTCGGGACGGCCGATGAAGTCCCAGACTTTCTCGGCCGACGCCGCAAGAACGGCATGACGCCTGACCGAACCCATGCGCCACAACTTACCGAACCCTTTTGTCGGAATCAGTCGGCTGGATCAGTCGCCGGCCGGCAGGGTCCAGTCGATCGGCGCCTGGTCGTGGGCGACGAGCGCGGCGTTCGCACGCGAGAAGGGTTTGCTGCCGAAGAATCCGTTGTTCGCCGACAACGGTGACGGATGTGCCGATTCGATGATGGTGTGGCGTGAGTCGCCGGCGCCCCCGAGGATCAAAGTCTTTTTCTTGCGGGCGTACGCACCCCAAAGGATGAAAACGACGTGTTCGTCCTTCGCGGCAACTTCGGCGATGACGCGATCGGTGAATGTTTCCCATCCCTTGCCCTGGTGTGACGCGGCGGCGTTGGCGCGAACCGTCAGCGTGGCGTTCAACATGAGTACTCCCTGGCGTGCCCACGGTTCCAGAAAGCCGTGCGCCGGTGGTGTGATGCCGAGGTCGGATCGCAGTTCCTTGAAGATGTTGACGAGGCTCGGTGGAATCGCCACGCCGCGGTTGACCGAAAAGCACAGACCGTGGGCCTGGCCGACACCGTGGTACGGATCCTGGCCGAGGATGACGACACGTGTACCGACGAACGTCGTGACGTGGAGCGCCCGAAAAACCTCGTCGTGCGGTGGGTAGACGGTTGTTCGTCGTCGTTCGTCGGCGACGAACGTCTGGAGTTCCTTCCAATAGGGCTTTTCGAACTCTCCGCGGAGTATCGGATTCCAGTCGGTGGTCATGGTCGCAGCAGGATCACGGTGATAGAAAATATTTCCTCATGGACGTCATCGTGGCAATCGACATCGGAGGCACGAAGTTCGCCGCCGGTCTCGTGACGACCGACGGAACGATCATCGACCGTACGCGGTGTCGTGTCAACTCCGCACAAACCGACGAAGGTTTGTTCTCCGATCTCTGTGGGCTCGTGTCCGAGATGTTGGTGCGTGCACGTGGGCAACACGGTGCACATCCGATCGCGGTTGGTGTGGGTGCCGCCGGGCCGAACCACCCGAACGTCGAGCTCGTGTCGCCGCTCAACATCGCATGCTGGCGAGACTTTCCCCTCGCCCCACGGCTTCGTGACTTCACGGGTCTTCCGGTGTTCGGTGACGGTGACGCCAAGGCGTTGGCCCTCGGCGAGGGCTGGAAGGGTGCGGCGCGAGGCCACGACAACTTCCTCGCCATGGTGGTGTCGACGGGTGTGGGCGGGGGCATCGTGCTCAACGGCAAGTTGCTCGATGGCGAAGGGGGAAACGCGGGTCACGTCGGCCACGTCATCGTCGAGCCGGGTGGCCGGCGCTGTGCCTGCGGCGCGCGAGGATGCCTCGAAGCCGAGGCCTCGGGTCCGTCGATCGAGGCCATCACCGGACGGCCGCCAACGCAGCCCACGTACGAGACCATCCAGCGCACGGGTCGATTGGTCGGTCGCGGTATCGCCTCGGTGTGCAACCTTCTCGACTTGAAACTTGCCGTCGTCGGCGGCAGCGTCGCTCTGGGTTTCGGCGCACCGTTCTTCCAGGCGGCACAGGCGACGCTCGACGATCTGTGTTGTCTCGACCATTCGAAGGGAGCGCGCATCGTCCCTGCGCGTCTCGGTGACGACGGTTCGTTGATCGGTGCGGCAGCGGTCGGATTGCGCGGGCTGAACCGTCAGCGTGCGTGACGGAGCGCGGTTCGTCAACGTCCGAAGCCACGCAAAAGTCGTTCGAGTGGACCGCGTCCGATGAAGCGGTCCCACCACGCGCCGAGACCGACGAGCAGAACCCACATGATCGTCGCGAGGCCGAGCGCGGCGTCGAGACCCGTCGGGCGAACCCACCCGAGTGTGTTGACGACCAGGTTGTAGGCCAGACCGTGCGCGACGTAGAGCGTGAGGGAGTTGCGTCCCGCACGAACGAAAAGATCGGTGATTGGTGACGTGGGAAATGCCTCGACGATCCACGACACGACGATGAGCACGAGCAGTGCCGAAAGCGTGACCCCGACCGTGGCGAGAATGCCACGCTCGAACGGGTCGGTGCTGGTGAATTGTTGCCACGGTCCGTCGGTGCCGCGTCGTACGGCCGTACTGAACGTGTAGACGACGGTCACCGCAATGACGAGTGGGCCGACGAGCCGACGACGGTTGGCGAAGAACCACGGCAGTGACCTACCGACGAGCAGACCGACACAGAAGAAGGTGAACCACGGAAAGACGGGGTGCGTGTAGTCGACGAAGTAGCGAAAGACGAAGTTTCGGGGCGAGTCGGGCTTTGCGGGGCTCAACCACGAAGTCGAGTGGAAGTCGCGTTCACGGAAGAAGCGCCACATCGACAGCACGGCTGCTGATGCGGTGCAGACGATCGCGACCGTGACGATGTGCCGATGCGACCAGGTGACGATTCCCGCCGCGATGAGGAAGTAGAGACCGAAGTAGGGGAGGATCGTGCCGTTCCACACCCACTCGAACATCGACCCGAGCGCCAAGAGGAGCACGCCGCGACGTACGAGGGTCCAACGGTCGAAGTTGGCAGAGGCGAGAAGCGAACAACTGATTCCCGACACGAGAACGAAGACGACGGGACTCGGCGCGAGCACCCCGTTCCATGCGTCCATGATTCGCACGAAAAAGTTCGGTTGGCCGGCACCGATCGCCCCATAGCCGTTCAGGTAGCCGTGGTAGTTCAGGATGATGATGCCGAGAAGAGCGACGGTGCGTGTGGCATCGATCGAAGGATTGCGGTCGACGCCGGTACGCGTCGGCATCGGCGTCGGTGCTGCCATGTTCAGACCCAATCGGTGATGTCGGGATGCACCATCGTCAGTGGACGTTGCACGTCGACGAAGTCGGCTACCTGCGGGCACGGCGCACCCGGTGCCACGAACGCGATCGAAGAGTGCATGTACGGCGGTTCGACGAGCGCCATGCGTCTCTGCCCGAAGTGAAACGGACTGTCGCCGTTCGCGAGGGGCGTCACGCCGTGGGCCGAACCCGCAGCGACGACGACGAGCGTGCCGTTACCGGGCACGGGTGACGCGCGGTATCCGGCGGATTCGCCGGCCAGGCATGGTTCCGTGCGCACGACGTCGGCCTGCAATGCGAAGTGATCCTTCGTGCCGTGCCACAGTGCGGTTCCGAGCCGTGCAACGACGGTGCGACGGTCGTCGTCGTTGCGCAGTTGCGCAAGCGCAGTGGCCGAAAGATGACTGACGCTGAGCGTGACGCAATCGGGAAGCAGGGGTAGCCACGTGCGAATCTCGGTGAGTCGCGCCGCATCGTCGCCCGCCGTGGGCGGGTGGATGCTGCACGAGTGAATCGCCCCTCCGATGCGTGAAACGTCCTGCACCAATGCGGGAAAGCCATCGTGGCCGATGCCGAAGCGACGCATCGATGAGGCGAGTTTCACCGCGACGCGCCCCTTCCAGCCGCGACGCGCGAGGACATCGATGTCGTGGTGCGACCCGACGGTGAGAACCGCATTGTCGGGGATTGCCTCGAGCGCGGCAAGGTCGGCTTCGGCGACGGGGTTCATGACGTGAACCGTCCAGGGCGAGGGAACATCGGCGGCTTCGTGGATGGTGCCGACGGCGATCGTGTCGACCGTTGGAAGAACGTCGCCGACCAGGTCGACGAGACATCGCCGTCCGAGGCCGTAACCGTTGCCCTTCACCACGGGAACGAGGTGGGGAACGTCACGTGCGACGCCACGCAAGTGGGCAAGGAAGGCGTCGCGCCGGACCGTGAGCCGCAGTGCCATCGACACCACGGTACCGCCAACGGGGGGATTCAGCGGTTCGGTGTCGTGGACCGTGTGATCGTGGGCAACAACGGGCGCACGTTGCGTTCACGTGCGACCGATTTCCAGACGCCGGCGCCGTAGGCGGCATCGTCGACGATGCGCAGCAGGGTGAAGCGAACGGGATCGAGGCGCGGCCGCTGGTCCCACCATTCAGCCAACGCGGGAACGATTGCGGCGGCACACAGAGCCACGCGAGCACGGCGTGAGAACAGCGCCAGAACGAGAGCGACCGGCCACCACACGCGGGTGGTGGCGGCGGCGAGGTTTCGACCGACCTGCAGGTGCGTCTTCCATGCGAGGTGCGCCGTCTCGGATGTCACGTTCGGCACGGAGCGAAGTTTGCGCGTCAGCATGACCGCGGTTGCAACTCCGGCACAGGCCGCGACGATCGGAAAACCGAGCGCGAGTGCCAACCACGACGACACCGATGTCCACGATCCGCGGGCCGGTGTGACGTTGTCGCCGTGTCGTCGCTGCAGAGCGGATGTCGCCTCGCCGTAACTGACGCGTTGCCTCATCATCCCGACCGCGGTCGCGCGACGACGGTGGAGAACTTCGATCGACGGTTCGTAGCGACACCGGAATCCGGCCGCATCGAGACGCCAGACGAGGTCGACGTCTTCGCCGGTGCGCATCGATTCTTCGAAACCCGCGACGGAACGAAGCGCATCGACCTCGCACAGCAGTACCGCGGCCGGTAGCCAACCGACGCGCGTCGTCGCGCGAACCCGCGCGGGGCGA
>DAINNS010000125.1:0-5160 GCA_036735765.1 Ilumatobacteraceae bacterium
AGGCTCTCCGTGCCGCCGGAGGTCATGAAGCCCGCCGCGCCGGCCGGGGCGTGAAACAGCGCCGACACGAAACCCAGCACCTCGGTCTGCATCCGCCGCAGGCTGGGGAACGCCGCGACGTTCAGGGCGTTCTCGCCGGCGAACTTCGCATACGCGCGCTCGGACAGTTCGAGTGCCTCGGGCGTGGCCAGATACGTGAGGCTGAACGCGCGTCCGTGCCGCCAGTCGATGTCGGCCGTGCGAAGTTCCTCGAGCGCCGCAAGGACGTCGGCCGGGCTGCTTGGTCGTTCCGCCACGGCGCGCAGAGTAGTGCGACCCGCGAAGCCTTTATTTCTCTGTGTTTCCCACGGGGTTTTCAAAGAGAAACGTATTTTACATAAGATGTATTATGGGCGCAGGCGGACGGTCTCGAGGGGGTCGGCGCAGTCCAGGATCCAGCGCAACATCTCGTTCAGTTCGCGTGCCGAGGGCTTCTGGTTGGTCTCCAGGTCGCGGCGAACGTCTTGTACCGCGCAGGCCAAGACATACAGAGCGTCGTGCAGGTCGTCGAGTTCCGAACGCGTCATGACGAGTTGATCTTCTGACAGTTTCAGTTCGCGTGCGCGTTGGCGCGCAACCCAGTCCCATTGACGACACGCCTGGGAACAGAATTCGCGTGGCCGGCCTGGACCGTCCTTCGCTGCGATTGCGCGTCGGCACCACCGGCAACGCGGTTTGTCGTCGGCCATCCCCTCGAGTGTCGGCTGCCGTGACCCCTTGGTGGATTTCGTCATGACGTAATTATGCGCTCATTCGCGTCGCAGATGTGAGAATGCTCACGTGACCGCGCTTCTTCGTTCCTTCGCCAGCGACAATTTCGCGGGTGCCCACCCGTCGGTGATCGAGGCGCTCGCTGCGGCCAATGTCGGCCACGCACGCGCATACGGCGACGACGAGATCTCTCTCGAGGTGTACGCGGCATTCGAGGAGTTGTTCGGTGTCGGCACGAAGAGCTTCTTCGTGTTCGGCGGTACCGGCGGCAACGTGGCTGCGCTCAGCTCTCTCGCGGGCCCGGGCGACTGTGTCGTGTGCACGGAGTGGTCGCACATCCATGTGGATGAGACCGCAGCTCCCGAGCGCGCCGGCCTCAAGTTGCTGGTGCGTCCGAGCGCCGACGGAAAACTCACACCGCGTGATCTCGAGGTTGCTGCGCATTGGCTGGGTTCGCAACACCATGCCCAACCGCGCATCGTTTCGTTGACGCAACCGACCGAGGTCGGCACGCTGTACACGCCCGACGAGGTGCAACGTCTGTGCGCGACCGCACACGGCCTCGGCATGGTCGTGCACATGGACGGCGCGCGAGTTGCCAATGCCACGGCCGCACTTGGCGGTCCGGACCACTTGCGGTCGTTCACCGTCGACGCAGGTGTCGACGTGCTGACGTTCGGCGGGACGAAGAACGGCATCGTCTTCGGCGAGGTTGTCGTGTACTTCCCCCAGTCGGGCAACCCCGTCGTCGAACGTGCGGTGCGCTACGCGCCATGGGCCCGCAAGGCGACCACGCAGCTGCCTTCGAAGGGTCGCTTCGTCGCGGCACAGTTCCGTGCTCTCCTGCACGACGATCTCTGGGTCGACCTCGGTGGTCGGGCCAACTCCGCGGCGCTTCAGCTCTACGGTGCCGTCAGCGACATCGCCTCGCTGCGGCTCACCGCTCCCCCTGCGGTCAACAGCCTCTACCCCGTCGTCGCCGACCGGGTTGCCGACCGTCTACGGGAAACGAGCTTCTTTTGTCCGTGGGACCCGGAGGCGCAGCGCGTGCGATGGATGACCTCGTGGGATACCACCGCCGACGACGTTGCGACCTTCGCGGCGGCCGTCAGGGCCTGCATCGGTTAATTGACTTCAAAATTAGATCTTGTTAGGCTCGGACTCGCAGGCAGCAACCCAAGTTTGACGGAGGGGTCAGATGGCGGTCGTCGAGTCGTACACCCGGCGCGAATTCAGCATCGACAAGTGGATGCACGAAGGTGCATGTCGCGGATTGACGTCGATCTTCTTTCCCCCTGCTGCCGAACGTCCGCAGGCGCGTGTGCGCCGCGAAGCCCAGGCCCGTCTTGTCTGCATGGAGTGTCCTGTCCTCGACGCGTGCCGTGCCTTTGCCCGTGAGAACCATGAGTACGGCTTCTGGGGTGGCGAATCCGAGGAGGAACGTCACGCGGCCGGGTTTCATCTCATCGCGCCGATCGGCGTGCGCAACCGCGCCGCGAGCTGAGCCAAGCGTGCCGCACACGCGCGGCAAACGTGGATAATTGACCCATGGAGGTCTCGCCAGTCGACGTCGTGCGTGCGGCGTGGTCCGATCTCGGTGATCCGCGTGAGATCGTCGACGTCCGCGAGATCTCCGCCAACGTCTCGACGAACCGCGTCTATCGGGTGACCCTCGGTGGCGGCGACTCCGTCGTCTGCAAGGTCTCGTCGTACGGGTCGTACTTTCTCTTCGCCGAAGACCACGATCGTCTGTACCGCTGTGCGAAGTTGCTCGCCACGAACCCCGAGACACAACGATGGGCACCGTTCCTCGCCAACGTGTTGGAACGCAACGGGCGACCGTTCACGTGGTACGACGGATCGATCTGGGCCGTGTTCTACGAGGATGTTCCACGCGCGGAGTCACTGCCGAAGATTCTCTCCACGGCACAAGTCGAGAACCTCGGCCGTGAGATGGCCGAGTTCCATGCCGCGTGCACCCCGACAGCCAGACAACTTCCGCCGACCTCCAATTCCGTGAAGGGCGACCTCATCCACCTTCTCGATCTTCTCGAGAGTCCGTTTGCCACGAGAAACTTCAATCTTCTTCCCGAGGACATCGGCGTACTGCACCGTGACACGCACCAGTTGTTGCTTCAATTCGAGGCGTGTCACTACGACGAGTGGCAGCGGATCCCGGTCCTCATCGACTGGAATCTCGGGAATTTCTCCGTCGTCTTCAACAATGCCGACGACCGGGGCGGCTTTCGGTTGTTCAGTCGATGGGACTACGACTGGTTTCGTCTCGAGTCGCGCATCTTCGACTTCTACTTCCTGTCGCGCGTGAGCAGCAGCACGGGCGATCGCACGACTTTCACGTACTCGCCGCACACTCTCCTCGAACCCCGTTTCATCGCGTTCCTGCGGGCGTACCACGGCGTGTATCCGCTGACGGCCGACGAGGTGAAGTTCATCCCGCTCGCGTATCGGTTCTTCCTCCTGAACTACGTGATCCGTGAGGGTGCGCGTTTCTTCCGTGACGATCTCTGTCGGCAGTTTCGTGAAGAGGTGGCTCGCCGTTATCTGCGCCAGGTTGCGCAACTCGACTTTTCGCCGCTACTCGACGCTCTCGAACTGAAGGGCTAGCCAGCCGTCGACCTCGGCTTCGTCGCGAAGGCTGAGTCCGAGCGTCGAATAGGCCTCGATGATGTCGGCTCGACGAGTTTCGGTGAAGCCGCTGAGAATCAATGTCCCTCGCGCGGTGACGCGCGACGCGATGTCGTGCGCATCGGCGAGAAGAACCGGCGCGAGGATGTTGGCGAGCACGAGGTCGTAGGTGCCGCGCACCCCACGAACGTCACCTTGCTCGACGATGATCGACCCGTCGACACCGTTGAGTGTCGTGTTGTGGCGAGTCGCCTCGACGGCAGCCGGCGCGATGTCGATCGCCACAACGCGGGCCCGTCGTGTGAGGCAGAGCGCGACACCGAGAACCCCTGATCCACATCCGAGGTCGAGGATGTTCGTGCCGGATGCACGGAGAGCCAGTGCAAGAGTTGCACGGGTCGTCGGGTGATCTCCGATGCCGAAGGACCCACCGGGCTCGATCAGCACGGTCGTCATGCCGTGCGGGTCGGAAACGTTTGGGTCGGAACCGTGAATATTTGCGAGCCAGGCCGGCGCAATCCGTACGTTGCCAACGACCGTGGGTGATGCGTGCGCCCGCCAGTTGTCGGCGACACGAGCGTCGACTTCGTCGGTGCGCACCGACCAATCGCCAAGCAACGGATTCTTTGCGACGACGGCGGCCCAGGCCGTGAGCGGGTCGCTGCCGAGATCGGTGCGCAGGTCGACCGAGGTCTCGTTGTGGATCTCCTCGACTGCTTGTGCACCCGCCGCCCAGAGGATGTCGGCTGCGTACTCGGCATCTGCGGTTGCGACGGTCACCACGAGGAGAACGTGCACGTTCGCCTCGTCGGGGCCGGTGTCGGCCATGTCAGTCGATGCGGCGAAGTTCGGCGCGATAGCGCGCCGTCTTGTGCACGTAGGACTGGACGCCCATCGCGACCACATCCATTTTCGCCCGGCCTTCCTTGATCACGGCGGGCGCTCCGACGGCGAGTGCACCGGCGGGAACCTCGAGGCCGTTCAGGACCACCGCGTTCGCGGCGACGATCGACCCGGTGCGCACGATGACCTGGTGCAAGACGATCGCTCCGTTCGACACCTGCGCGCGATCCTCGACCGTGCAACCTTCGAGGTGGACGATGTGGCCGATGATGCACTCGTCGCCGACGATCGTGGGAAACATCGGCGTCGTGTGCAGCACGCTGCCATCCTGAATCGAGGTGTTGCGACCGATCCGAATGAAACCGTCGTCTCCGCGCAACACGGCTCCTGGCCAGATGCTTGATCCGGCGCCGACCGTGACGCTGCCGATGATCGTCGCCTCGGGGTGTACGAAGGCGGTCGGATCGATGTCGGGAACCTGGTCACCGAGTGCATAAATGGCCACGGCACGACCCTAGTCGTACGACCGGTTTCGCCGGCCTCGGGATCCGTTGCTCCGGCCAGGCGGATCCACGCTCAGCCGGTGCGAATTGATCGGGAAATGACGGGGATGAGGGTTCAGCCGTTAGCGTTCAGTCCCTATGTCGCGTCGCATCGAAATCGAACTCACGAGCAGCCGTCCGGACGGTACGTGGACCTGGCGAGCAGCCGGGGCCCGCGAACCGAAGGGTGTCCTCGAGGGTTCGGTCCTGTCGGCCGGAGCCAAGGTCGGTGATGTCGTGAAGGTCGAAGCAGACTTCGACATCGACGGTATTTCGATTCTTTCGCTCGTTGCAGGCAAGGAGCGCGTCGAGAAGTCGAATCGTCTCGAACTGCTCGCGTCGGACAAGCCGTTCAAGCCCGTGATCGAAACCAAGGCTC
>DAINNS010000126.1:0-5140 GCA_036735765.1 Ilumatobacteraceae bacterium
CGGGTGCCCCACCCAGCCACCCCGGTTCGGGAGTGCGTCTGGGTCCCGTCGCACGGTTCTCCGTGCTGCGCGACCCGTCGTGCGCCCACACCGGTTTCATCGGAACATCGGCGCAAACGAAAGGGAGCAGCCACTTGCACAGGAGTGAACGGCCATAGCTACGGCGCAGAACGAACCGCGGTACAACGATCGCATTCGGGCTCGCGAGGTGCGCCTCATCGGCGCAGACGGCGTCCAACTGGGAATCAAATCCCTTCCGGATGCTCTCGAACTCGCACGGCAAGTCGACCTCGACCTCGTCGAAGTCGCACCGCTTGCCAATCCACCCGTGTGTCGCATCATGGACTACGGCAAGTTCCGTTACGAGGAATCACAAAAGGCCAAGGAGTCCCGCAAGAAGACCTCGCAGGTGACCATCAAGGAAGTGAAGTTCCGTCCGAAGATCGGCAAGGGAGACTTCGACACCAAGGTGCGTCACATGCACGACTTCTTGGAAGACGGGCACAAGGTCAAGGTGACACTGCAGTTCAGGGGACGCGAGATGGCCCACCCCGAGCTCGGTTCCAAGATCCTCGACGCCGTTCTCGAACAACTGGGTGAGTCCGTCAAGGTCGAAACCCAGGCTCGTCTCGAGGGGCGCAACATGACGATGGTCTTGGCGCCCGACAAGAAAGCCGTGAAGAAGCCCGAGAAGAGCTCCGCCAAGCCGCCCGCGCCGGGTGACGAAACAGCGATCGCCAGTGAGTCAGGAGAATCACATGCCGAAAATGAAGACCAGTAAGACAGCAGCCAAGCGTTTCAAGAAGACCGGTTCGGGAAAGTTGCGCCGTCAGCAGGCCAACCGCCAGCACCTCTTCGAAAAGAAGCCGTCCTCCCGCACGCGCCGCCTCGACGGCACTGTCGACGTGCACAAGGGTGACGAGAAGAAGATCAAGCGCCTCCTCGGTGAGCGCTGATCAGGTTCTGTTGGAAGATTCGAAAAGGTAGGTACATGAAATGGCACGTGTAAAGCGCGCAGTCAACGCTCGCAAGAGCCGCAAGCAGGTCCTCGAGCGCGCGAAGGGTTATTACGGCAACAAGAGCCGTTCGGCCCGCGCCGCGAACGAGCAGGTGATGAAGTCGGGGCAGTACGCATTCCGCGACCGCCGCGCAAAGAAGGGCGAATTCCGTCGCCTGTGGATTCAGCGCATCAATGCTGGTTGCCGCATCCACGACATCAGCTACAGCCGCTTCATTGCGGGCCTGAACGCCGCGGGCATCGAAGTCGACCGCAAGATCCTCGCCGATCTCGCCGTCCACGACATCGACGCGTTCGGTCGTCTCGTCGCCGAGGCCAAGGGAGCCCTGGGCTGAGCCAGCCGACCATCGGGTTCACGAGCACCCCGGTCCGCCGACTGCGCGATCTTCTCTCCGAGAAGAAGGCGCGTCGCGCGGCGGGGTGCTTCGTCGTTGAGGGGGAAGTTCTCGTCCGTGCCGCGATCGACGCGGGTCTCACCGTCGTCGAGGAGTTCGTGCGCGAAGGGGAGTCTCCGATCACCTCGGGGACGGTGCACTTTCTCGAGTCGGTGACAATCGAGCGGGTCGCATCGACGGTGTCGCCGCAGCCGCACATCGCGGTCGTCGAGTTTCCACGCGTGGGTGACCTGTCTCGCGTCGATAGCGGTTGGGTACTCGTGGCCGACCGTATTCAAGACCCGGGAAATCTCGGAACGATGATCCGCAGCGCTGCAGCTGCGGGTGCCGCGGCTCTCGTCGTGACGCCGGGAACCGTCGACGCATTCTCTCCGAAGGTGGTTCGTGCAGCCGCGGGCGCACTCTTCGTTCTGCCCTGCATCGAGGTGGCTTCGATCGCGGAAGTCGCCGCCGCCGGACTTTCGTTGGTCGGTACTTCGTCGCACGAACAACCCGGGTCGGTCGCCTACGACGAGTTCGACTTCACGGGTCGTGTCGCCTTGGTGATGGGCAACGAGTCCGCCGGTCTCGATACTTCGGGTCCCATTGCCGAATGGGTGACCATTCCCCACGTCGGGCCCGTCGAGAGCCTCAACGTCGCCATGGCAACGACCGTTCTGTCTTTCGAGATCGCCCGACAACGAAAACACCGCTCATCGACTGAGTCAGGGCACTAGCGTTGGTTCGCCATGCGTAACGACATTGCCGATGCCGTCGGCGCCGCTCTCGCCGAAATCGACGCTGCTTCGTCGGCGGCCGAACTCGCAGCCCTCTCGGGGGCTCTGGTGGGCAAGAAGTCCGCGCTCGGACAACTCAAGTCGAAGTTGGGTGGCGTGGCCGACATCGACGAGCGCAAGGCGGTCGGTCAGGCGTTGAACGAAGCGATGCTCACCGTCGAGGCAGCCATCGCGACGAAGCGCGCCCAGCGCGAGGCCGCCGAACTCGAAGCCCGAATGGCATCCGAGGGCATCGACATCACCGAGCGCATCGCGCCGTCGCGCCGCGGACGCACCCACCTCGTCACCCAGGCCACGCAGCGCCTCGAAGACGTGTTCGTGGGTCTCGGGTTCCAGGTCGCCGAGGGCCCCGAGGTCGAGAGCGACTTCTACAACTTCGAGGCTCTGAACATGCCCGCCTCGCACCCGGCTCGCAGCATGTGGGACACGCTCTTCGTCGAGAGCAACGAACCGGGCAGTGTCGTTCTGCGAACACACACCTCTCCCGTGCAGATTCGCGTCATGCAAGAGTGGCCACCACCCATCTATGCCGTGATGCCCGGTCGCGTCTTTCGCCGCGACACGCCCGACGCGACGCACATGCCGGTGTTCCATCAGATCGAAGGCTTGGTCATCGACCGCAACATCACGTTCCGTGACCTCGCCGGCACAATCGAGGCGTTCACGAAGGCGTTTTTCGGCGCCGACTTCACCAGCCGCCTGCGTCCCTCGTATTTCCCGTTCACCGAGCCGAGTGCCGAGTTCGACATCCGCCGCGCCAACGGATCGTGGATCGAACTGGGCGGGTGCGGCATGGTGCACCCGAATGTTCTCCGCGCGGGTGGCCTCGACCCCGAGGAATGGTCGGGGTTCGCCTTCGGTTTCGGCATCGATCGCATGGCAAAAGAGCGCCATGCAATCGACGACATTCGCGAGATGTACACCAACGACCTGCGATTCCTGAGGCAGTTTTCCTGATGAAGGTCTTGTTGTCGTGGTTGAACGAGTTCGCCGACTTCGGCGACGACGTCGACGCTCTCGCCGATGAATTGACCGCGCTCGGAATGCCCGTGGAGGAAACCGTCTCCGCGGGGACGAAGGTGCCCGGTGTCGTCGTCGCGCAGGTCCTGCGCACCGAGCGGCACCCCGACGCCGAGAAGGTGCACCGCGTGTACCTCACGACCGACGGGGCGAATGAACTCCACGTCTGGTGTGGAGCGTTCAACATGAAGGCGGGCGACAAGATTCCGCTCGCAACCCTCGGTACGAAGATGCCCGATGGCCGCGAGATCCTGCGCCGCGGCATCCTCGGCATCGATTCCGAGGGCATGTGCTGCAGCGCGAAGGAACTCGAGCTGAACGACGACCACGGCGGGATCCTGATCCTTCCCGCCGACCTTCCCTTGGGTGTCGACGTGTTCGACGCTCTCGGTGTCACCACCGACACCGTCTTCGACCTCGACCTCACGCGCAACCGCCCCGACTGTTGGGGACACATGGGGGTTGCGCGCGACCTTGCCGCTCGTTTGCGCCGGCCTTTCGGCGCCGATGCCGCGGGTGCGGCAAGTCATCCGGAGCACGCTTTGCCGATCGACATTGTCGATGCGACATCGTGTGGCCGGTTCACCGCGACGGTGGTGAAGAACATTCGCGTCACGCAGTCACCCCAGTGGCTGCAGGACCGCATCGCGCGCAGTGGCATGCGGCCCATCAACAACATCGTCGACGCATCGAATTACGTGATGCTCGAGCGCAACCAGCCCACTCATGCCTACGACCTGCGGGCGGTCGAGTCGGGGTTCCGTGTCCGGTTTGCCAAGGCCGGTGAATCCATGGTCACTCTCGACGGTGCGACGCGCGAGCTTCACGGTGCCGACATCGTCATTGCCGACGGTAACGACGTCGCCGTCGGTCTCGGTGGTGTCATGGGCGGTCTCGACTCCGAGGTCGTCGATTCGACGACTGCGATCGCCCTCGAAGTCGCCTGGTTCCCGGCCGACACCGTCCTCGAATCGGCTGCACGTCACGGTTTGCGCTCCGAGGCCTCCGCACGTTTCGAACGCGGTGCCGACCCGTGGGGTCTCGAGGCTGCCGCATGGCGTTTCATCGAGATTCTCCGTCTCACATGCCCCGACCTCGAGGTGCACGGTGCGCCGCAGGCCGCGAAGAACGATGTGTGTCCGCCGCCAAGCAGCGATGTGACGCTGCGGTTGGCGCAGGTCGAGCGCATTCTCGGCGTTGCGTTGGATGCACGTCAGATCGCCAATCTCATCGAACCCATCGGCTATCGCTGCACCGAAAACGGGGCCGGTGTCACGGTTGCAATTCCCTCGTGGAGACCCGATTCGACGACCGAGATCGACGTGATCGAAGAGATCGCCCGCCACTACGGATACGAGGCGCTGGGGAAGAGCGTGCCGAACTCCACCGTTCACGGCCGTCTTTCCACGGTCCAGCAACGTCGACGCCTCGTCCACGGTGTCCTCGTCGAGGCCGGCTGGAGCGAGGCGATGCCGAATCCTTTCCTCGACCCGGGTGCTGCACGATTGGCCGGAGTCGACGATTCACGGCAGCTCGCGCTCGTCAACCCGCTCGTCGCCGAAGAGTCGGTGTTGCGCGTGTCGCTGCGTCCGGGTTTGCTCAGGTCGATCGCATACAACCAGTCGCATCGCGTCGATGACATTCATCTCTACGAAGTCGGCCACGTGTACCCGCGTGGCGAGAATCCGTTGCCCGACGAGGAAGAAATGCTGTGTGTGGTGTCGGTCGACTCGCACGACGGCGAACTCGCCGCGCTGCGCGCGTGGGCGCTCCTCGTCGACGCGCTCGGATTCGGTGCCCAAGTCGATGTGAAGACGACTCCATCGGGCTATCACCCGGGAAGGTCGGCGATGCTGCGTCGGGGCAAGCAAGTCATCGGGGCGATGGGGGAGTTGTCCCCTGTCGTATTGCGCAACCACGGCATCACGGGC
>DAINNS010000127.1:0-5130 GCA_036735765.1 Ilumatobacteraceae bacterium
GACGAACGCGGTGGCACCCCACATCGCCGCCGGTAAACCACCCCACAGGTAAAGCACGCCCGACAACAGAGTGCCGACCAGTCGGCCCGCCGCGTTTGCCGAGTAGTAGAAGCCGACATCGAGGGCAACTTCGTCGTCGTCTGCGAAGGCAAGAACGAGGTACGAGTGCAGCGACGAATTCAGGGCGAAGACGGCCCCGAAAACGATGAGGCCGCCGACGATTGCAAGTTCCACTGCGACGTCGGCCGCTACGAGCAAGGCGATGACCGCGGAGACGACCGCGAGAACGAAAGCCCACAGTCGTGCCGAAGCAACCTCGTCGATCTCGGAGCCACGCAACGTGAGAACTCGTGGCGCCGACGACTGCACGATGCCATAACCGATGACCCACAGGGCAAGGAACGCACCGACGGTGCGGTCGGACCAGTCGAGCACCTCGGACAAGAAGACCGGCAGCGCGACGACGAACCAGATGTCGCGGGAACCGAAGAGGAAGAACCTCGCGACCGACAGTCGGTTGATCGCGCTCGACTTCGACAGAACCGACCGTAGCGGCGGCTTCTTTTTCGACTTGCCGATGTCTTCGTTCAGGAACATGATCAGCACGATGACGGTTACAGCGAGGGCCCCGCTCATGATCCACAGCGCCCCGTCGTAACCGACGCCGGCCAAGAGGGCTGCACCGACAAAGAACCCCACACCCTTCAGTGCGTTCTTTGAGCCGGTGAGAATGGCGACGAGACGGAACAACGAGCCGTCACCCGCAACGGTCTTCACCGCACTCTTCGAGCTCATCTTCGTGAGATCCTTTGCGATGCCCGACACAGCTTGCATCGCCATCACGAAGGCAACGGACAGCCACCGCTCCCACGAACTCGATTCCAGCGACAGCGCCAACAACGCCACGATCTGCAAGATGAGTCCCGCGACCAGTGTTCGGTTGAGTCCTCGCCGCGAACCGACCCAGCCGCCGAGGAGGTTGGTGAGGATTCCCATGAACTCGTACGCGAGGAAGAGGAATGCGATAGCCACAGCGGAATAGCCGAGATCGTGAAAATGCAGGAGGACCAGCATTCGCAGCGCACCGTCGGTGACGGTGAACGTCCAATAGCCGGCGGTCACCAGCGCGTAGTTGCGAAGTTTCACAGCAGCGCAGCCACTTTGACTGCAAGTTCCGCCATTCGGTGCGCATAACCGAATTCGTTGTCGTACCAGACGAGGACCTTCACCATCGATCCGTCGATGACCATTGTCGACGGGCCGTCGACGATGCCGGAGCGCGTGTCGTTGACGAAGTCGGCCGAGACAAGCGGTCGCGATTCGAAGCCGAGGATCCCACGTAGCTCGCCGTTCGCCGCCTCGGCGAGAAGACCATTGACTTCTTCGACGGTGACTTCTCGCGCCATCGTGAACACACAGTCGGTCAGCGATGAATTGAGAAGTGGCACGCGTACGGCGATGCCGTTCAACTTCCCTTTCAGTTCGGGATAGATCATCGTGATCGCCGTCGCCGACCCGGTGGATGTCGGTACCAGTGAATTCAGCGCCGAACGGGCTCGACGAAGATCCTTGTGTGGCGCATCGACGATGACCTGCGTATTCGTAACGTCGTGCACCGTAGTGATGGCACCACGCTCGATGCCGATTTTTTCGTGGAGAACCTTCACGACCGGCGCCAGACAGTTGGTGGTGCACGAGGCCGCGGTGACGATGCGGTGTACTGAAGGGTCGTAGAGGTGGTCGTTGCAGCCCATCACGATGTTCAGCACGCCCTCGCTCTTCACCGGACACGCAACGACCACCTTTTCGGCTCCGTTGAGAAGGTGTGGTTCGAGAGCCTCGGCGGTCTTGAACTTTCCTGATGACTCGATCACGATGTCGACCCCGAGGTCGGCCCACGGGATGTCGCTCGGCTTGCCGTGTTCGCTGAACGTCACCCGCTTGCCGTCGATCAGAAGGTCGCCGTTGGCGGTGCCGACCTTTCCCGAATAGCGGCCGTGCACGGTGTCGAACTCGAGCAGATGTGCCGCGGCCTCGACACCACCCTTCACTTCGTTCACGTGAACGACTTCGATGCCGAGGCGATGCTGCATCGCTCGCGTCATCAGGCGGCCGATTCGGCCGAAACCATTGATCCCAAGTCGGACAGTCATGTGGATGGATTCCTTCCCTTGGATTTGCTGTGTTCCGGCAAACCGAGACGCGTCATTCGTTCATTCAATGCGGTGACCACACCGTCGAAGGCATCCGCAAGTCGCGTTGCGCCTGGTGCCGGTATCGACCAATGCCACCAGTCGTCGCCCGGTTCGAGTTCCTCGTGGACGAGGTCACAGACAGTGACGATTTGAAACCCGAGTGGAATGCGATCGAGTCGGGTGGGCTTCGCCCCAACGAGCGATGCCCCGGCCCGACGTGCGGCGGC
Organism: Ilumatobacteraceae bacterium; assembly: GCA_036735765.1. Taxonomy (GTDB): domain Bacteria; phylum Actinomycetota; class Acidimicrobiia; order Acidimicrobiales; family Ilumatobacteraceae; genus F1-20-MAGs119. The sequence continues at coordinate 2,423 of DAINNS010000127.1, forward strand.
AACGGCTCCGGAGCTCACGCACTCTGCGGGTCGGATTCCTGCCGAACGCGCAACTCGCCCGGTGCGCGCACGCCAGAGAGCCGACGCGAGCTGCGAACGAGCCGAATTACGGGTGCAAAGGAAGAGTACGTCGCGGGCGAGGACCGGCTCAATGGGCCCGAGCAATTCGATGGCAGGCGGCAACAGTCGCACATAACGACGTCGCGCATCGCCGGCCGACTTCGGGCGATCGACTGCGCCGGCTGTCTCCAGAACCTCGAGATGGTGTGCGAGCAGATTCGTGGGAATTCCGAGACGTTCGGCGAGTTCCGTTGGCGAGCGATCACTGAATCGCAGTTCGTCCACTATCGCAAGCCGATGGGAATCACCCAGTGCCGCGTGCAAGCGGGCTCTTTTCACGAGCGGCGACCGTCCCACACGATTACTCAATCAATGTTGAGTAACTTTTTCAATCGGCAATAGGCAAATTCTTCATGAACTCTCGGCTGTGGGGCGCGACCTCGACCCCATGATTTGCAGCAACGCAGAGCCGATCCCACCAAACAGAACGACACCCGGCACCACGGCCATCGAGCCCACGACCTGTGCGAGAGTGCCCACGAGAGCCGGACCGAGCGCGCTCCCGACTGTGCCGATCAAACCCAGAACCGCGGCGAGGGTCGCGAAATCGGTGTCGGGGAGAATTTCGCGCGCGACAATGCCGTCGATTGCCGACAGAGCACCGGCACTCGCACCGATCACGACCACGTAGATCACGGCAAAGGGCAATTGACCGCTGAGCCACAGCGAAGCAGCGCCCACTCCGACAGCCCCCCTACAGGCGACTTGCACTCTCCAGGCCCCGAATCGATCGACGACTGGTATCAGTGGGATCCTGCCGAGCAACTGCAGAAGCCCGCGTCCGCCCGCAAAGCCGGCCGCAGCCGATGCAGAGAGCCCCGCCCACTTCATGACGGGAACCTGGAAAACGAGCAACGAAGACACCGACATACTCGCTGTAAGAATCGCCAAAGCGTAGAAACGCAAGAACCGTGAACCCGCGACACCAACGACGGCCGCCCTGATCGACCGCGACGACGACCGTGGCACTTCGTGGACATTTCTCGTCGCCACATGAGCGGCCACGAATGCGGCGATCAGCAAGACCGCCGACACGCGCATTGCTGCCCGCCACCCGAAGGCACCACGAATTGCCTCAGTGAGCGGGATCATGATCGGCGACGAGAAAGCACCCCAGATCGTGAGTCGTGTGATCATACGAACGTGTTCGGCCGGGCGAAGACTGATCGAAAGTGGCTGGGTGAACGAGTAGAACCCGGATGCAGAAATCGCGGCTCCGGAAACGACGAAGGCGAGGCAAAAAACGAGCGGGTTCGTCGCATAGGACGCAACTCCGTAAAGCGTCGCGGCCAACGGTCCCACGGTTGACAAGACTCGCCCCGCACCGTGTCCGTCGAAATGACGCGCAGCGAAGACGGCCGCGATACCGCCACACAACGTTGTCAGGCCGTAGACGACCCCGAGCACGCCGATTCCCAATCCGAGACCCGTACCGACGTCGTCGACGAGGACTCCGAATCCGTAGAACCACGAACCGTAAGAAAGGATCGTCAACAGTCCCAGCGCATCAACCGGCTTGAATGCAGGCGTCATGCGCACCAGGCAAAACTAGCCACAAGTCCGTATCCGGCGAGGGCGCCGGAAGGGGCGGTCAGCCCTTCGACTTCGGGGCCGTGGTCATCGTGAAGGGTTTGCCTGCGATCGTCGTCGGGATGCAGCGCGGGATCGTGACGCCGGGCGACGGGCGACCTCCCGACATGACCGAGATACACGCGTTCAGTGGCGCGTTCTTCACCTTGCCGGTCGTGGTCGGGCCTTCGTTCTGATTGCCACCATCGCTGCCACCACAGGCGACCAGTCCGGTACCGAGCGTTGCGAGCGCAGCAAAGGAGAGAAGACCGGTTCGGAGCTGGCGCTTGGAAATCGCGCGCATTGATGACCTCATTTCATTCACTTGCGTTGTTCGCAAAAGTTTCTTCAGCCAAGATCACTCAAAGGATTCTTCGATCAAGTCACCCGAGGAACGAACCGCGTCTCCAGAGACGACCAGCCCCTGAGAATGTTGTTCTCGCTGATCACTCGTGCCCCCACTTCGATCAATGAGACCTTCTGGCGGAGTGACCGCAGAATGGCGCGCATCTCCAACCTCGCCAGATGCACCCCCGCGCAGAGATGTGGGCCGTGCCCAAACGACAAATGATCAGAAGCCGATCGCGACGCATCGAAAATGTCGGGGTCTTGATAGTGGCGCTCGTCCCTGTTCGCCGCCCCATTCAGGACCCAGATTCGTTCTCCCGCGCGAACACGTGTCGAACCAACCGTGGTGTCTTGAGTCGCAACTCTTGTGAATCCACGCACGGGCGCCTCGAAACGCAGGACCTCCTCCACCGCTGATTGGAGGAGTGCCTCATCCCCCACCACTCGCTGCCATTGATCGGGATGCAGCGCGAAGAGGTTGATCATGTGCGTGATGGCGTGGATCGTGGTGTCCAGGCTCGGCGCCAGATAATCGATGAACATGCCCGACGCCTGGTCGTCGGTGATGCGCCCTTCGTCGGCCGCAGCGAACACGAGAGATCCCCAACTGTTTGGTGCGAGATCCGATCGAGTGAGGGATGCGGCATACATCGCCATCTCCAGAAGCGAAT
>DAINNS010000128.1:0-5122 GCA_036735765.1 Ilumatobacteraceae bacterium
CCCGCCGAAAATGTTGCCGTTGACAGTCACACCGGCACCAGCCGACGTGAGAACCGAAGTGTCACCGGTTCCCGACGTGGGGGCGGTGGCGGAGAACGCGCGAACGCTGGGACCCGATTGCTTGGGCACGCGACGCAACACGGACGAACCGTTGCCACTCGATGCCTTGCCGGTCGGACCTTGTGCCGTCGGAAGCGGCTGCACGCGTACCGAAGCGGGAGCGGTGTGTGACGTACCGGACTCGTCAACAGCCGTGGCTTCAAAGACCAGAGTCTCTTCCTTCGTGACCACAGGGGCCAACAGCGTCGCGGTAGGACCAGTCGACGGGGCGTTGTTCACCCACTTCGCCGCCGGAGCAACAGCCTTGCACTCCCCCATCGACGCCTTCACATCAGCATCGGTGGTGCACAACTGCTTCCAGGTGAACTTCGAGCCGTCGGCATTGCCGACCGTCGTAAACAGAATCGACGACGGCACACGCTTGCCGGTCGCATCGACAATCTGGTCAACAACCACATCCGGACCCTTGATCGAGAAACCGAGCGCATCGCGCAGCGGCACTTCGAGGTTGGAGACGCGGGTGACAGTTCCCGTGAGGGTCGAGACGATCGACGTCGCCGACAGCGTGACCGACTTCGCAGTCTTGTCATTCGAGTAGTAGTCGACAGTGATTGCAGGCGACTCTTCGCCCTGCTTCAAAGTCACGGTACGCGAGCACAAAACGTAACCAGCAAGGAAGGCGCTACCAACGAGCACACACTTCCACGAATCGCCCTTGGCGCCTGACACACGGCCGCTCACCGCCTTCACGATGATGTACTGCTTCGCCGAATCGGCATTGCCACCGTTGCGGACACTGAACGTCGCAACCGCATTGCCACCCGGACGAGGGCCGGCGGGAGCGACGATCGATGCGCGCACCTCGGGCTTGAACTCGACGAGGGACATCGTCATTCCGTAGCGCGCGACGGGGACCTTCGGACTTGCCGGAACCGAAGCGAAGATCGGCCACTCGGGCTTTCCGACCTTTGCCTTCAGCGTGGGCTGAACGGTGAGGTTGAGGACGGGGGTTTGCGCACCGGGAGCGACCGGCGAGGCGAGTGCGAGTTCACAGCGAACCACTGGTCCGGATTTTGGAGCTGCCGCAACGGCGGTCGTCGGCGAGACAGTCTCCGTAGCCGTTGCAACGGCTGCGGGCAGGTTCACCGCGGGCTGAGTTGCTGATCCGGTCACGCACACCCACTTGCCGGGCGCGGTAGTGATGGTCCGTCCATCGAGCGTCGCGCCATAGTTCGTCTTCGAAGCGAATGATTGACCCGAGAACTGCGCGTAGTCCGAGACGTATTGCTCGACTCGGAGCACCGTGCCGGCATCCATGCCCTTCGAACCGAGGTTCGTCACCGCGATGCCGTAGGTGGTCTCCTTCGAAATGGTGATCTCCGTCGCGGAGCCGTCGGTGACAGCCACCTTCACACCCTTCGCATCGGGTCGCGTAAGAACGATGCCAGGCATCGGTGCGGGCTGCGGCTGAACAATCACCGAGTGAGTCGCGGTGTTGTTCGCCGCGGTTTCCGCCGCCTCATTCGACGCTGCGACTGTCGCGACAACACGGGCCGAGCCATCTTCAGCACCGTCACCAAGCGACACGGTCACCGCGAGATTCGGTTCTTCGCCGGTGTCGATCTGCGAAATGAGACACTGCAGTGAATCGCCGAACTCCTTGCTGTCGTTAGGACCGGCGGGCCTTGTGCACTGCCAGTTCTTGTCGGAACCATCCGCAGGTCCGTCGACCTTCAGGCCCTTCTGCACCTGCAGATTGACAATGACGGCCTGGCCGAGCCCGTTGCCCGAGCGCGTGGAGACATCGATCGTCACGGGCTTTCCGGGCACGAGGCTGCTGTTTCCATCTCGTGGCGTCATTCGAACCGACATGTCGGGCGTCGGCACCTTGTTAATGAGAATGGACGGGCTGCCGTTTCCTTGGATCAATTCGGTGCCGGTTGCGGGCTTCGCCGTCATCGGGATCTTCCACGCAAGCGGGGTCTCCGAGGGAAGGACGTCGGTACCGACACGTCCGGTGATGACAAGGGCATCGGAGAATTCGCCGGGGTTACGGTTCGGTCCGGTGTGTGTGCATGTGTTTGGCGCGACCGGGTCGTCACACTTCCAGCCAGTGCCCGAGATCGACACTTCGGTCAACTCGAGTTGCGGTGGTACGACCTCACCCAGTGTGATATCACCCGACTGCACCTCGGAACCGAGAACGAGGACGCGCATCTCGGCGCGGTATTGCCCGCCGGGGTAAACCGCCGCAGAGATCGTCCCGTCGAAGTAGGCACCCGCTACGGGAAGCTTGTCGGCACCGAAGAGCTGAAGGACTGCTTTGTCGTTGATGGCAGCGGTATCACCCGACAGCCCACCTACGACGTTGATGTGCGGCGGAGCCGACAATTCGGCTTGCATGCCCGCGACGTCACCCGCTGCACTCGCATCCTGGACGTTCTGGAGAAGTTCCTTCTTTGGTGGGGGGATGACGGCCGCCTTGTCGAGGTCGTAGCGGACGTAGGCTCCGAAGGCGCGACCCGGTTGGATCACCGCGTTGCCGACACCGTCAGCACGCTTCTCGACGAGGGTGCAGGTCGAGCCGGTGCACTGCCATGCCACAGTTCCAACGGGTGAATCCGAGGCAAGTGCCGGAAGGACATCGCGCAACTTTGCCCAAGAAGGAACATCGGAGAGCGTGAAGACGACAGGCGCCTTGTCACCAGCGATCGCGTTACCGACGTTTTCAACGCTGATCTTGCCGACAACGGGGAACCCAGCGACGGCCGGACCCGTGACCTGACCGCTCACCAAGAGGTCGGGGCCGTCTTTCGCGGCGACCGGCTCTGCTTCGGGTGCAGTGGGAGTTGCGGGGACGGTCGTCGGGGAAGGCTGGTCGAGCGCAACATAACCCGCGGGAGGAGTTGCGGGCAGCGTGCTGTCGGTAGGCACCGGCGCGACGGTCGTGGCTGGCGCCGTGCCATCACCAGCCGTCGTGGTCGATGTGATGGGTCCCGTCGTCGTGGTCGAATCACCAGTGGTCGTCGACGTCTCCGCGACCGCCGTCGTGGAAGTCGAATCACTGGGACTCGACGCCGCCACCGGCGTCACTTCCGCGATTGTCAGCGCGACAACCGCCGACACCAATGCAAACTTCGAAAAACGCTTCATGCTCATTTTGCACATCCAGTCGAGGCAAAGCCGGTCAGGGCACGGGCATCGCCCGAACTCGCGAATACGGGACGATAAGTGGGCGTGGCAATCGCCACCCGATCAATGGCCGCACGCTGGCGGACGAGGGCTGCCGTGTCGGCATTGGCCCCCTTCAACAACTTCGATACATCGGCAACGAGTTGGCGAGGTCCACCGTTTTGCAACGCCGACGTGCAATCAGCAACCGACCAGATTTGGTTCTTCCAGCGCAGTTCACCGATGCCGAGATCGACGTTGCGGCACGTTGCGGCAGTGTCACCCGAGCAGTTCAGCACCCAGTCACGAACCGCGTTGCCGGTCTTTTGCGCCTCACTGCTCGCCGAATCTCCGATCAACACTTCGAAACCCCAACCATTCCCCTGGTACTGGCCGATCCCAACTGCAGTCGGGTCGAGACCCCGGATCGAGGTAATGCCCGAGCCGGCGAAATTCGCCGCGAGCAGCGCCTTGACGATCTTCTTCGCCGACGATGACAAGAACGCGCAGTTGTCGCACGCCTTGCCATTCACCGTCCACCGCAACGTGAGCGGCGTCGTGGTTCCAGCCCACTCGGCCGCGGTCACGTTCAGGATTCCCGCGGCATCGGTCCGCAATGAAGCACTGACCGTCTTTGCCGCGTTCGTCGTAATCGATGCCTCGGCAGGCAACACCGGGCGCGGCGCGCCCAACGGATCGGTCGTCGCCAGGTACGCGGCCTGGAAACCACCCGGGCCCTTCACCTGAGTCGCCGGCGCAACAGTCGTCGCGGGAGCAACTGTCGTCGCTGGCGCATCAGTCGTCGCGGGAGCAACCGTCGTCGCAGACGCAGTGGTCGTCGCGGGAGAAACCGTCGTCGCAGTGGCGGCAACCGTCGTTGTCGGCAACGCATTGTTCTTCACGCGCGTCGAAGCGGTGGTGTCACCAGACGAATCAGAAGACCCACCACCACATGCAGACAAAAGGGCGACGATCAGACCGACGCCGAGGATCCGTGACCGGGTTTTCATTCTCACTCCCCGCAATTCGCTTTGATGAACTCTTCGACATTCTTCGACGACGCCTCGAATTCGGGTGTCGCGTACTTCGAGACCACTTCGTTGATGTTGTCGAGCGACGAATCTGCGGCAATCGCATCTGCCATCTCACGTGCAGCAGTCGCAGTCGCCTCGACTGACTCCTTCACATCGTCGGGTGCGCTTGCCGCGAGCTTCGCGAGCGTGTCCGCGTTTTGCCCCAGCTTGTCGGCGATCGCAGTGGCGTCATCGGTCTCGGCAAGATTGCTTCCGGCCTGCTCTTCAGCTGCACTGCAGAATGCGGCGAGTTGCGCCTCAGGATCCGCAACTGCCGCAGCCGAATCGGACGTCGATGCAGAGTCAGTCGTCTGTTCGGCCGTGTCGGATGTCGACGCATCGGATGATTCCGAATCCGAACCACCGCACGCAGCGAGTGCCACGACGCCGACAAAACACAGCGTGAAGAAAATTCCTCTGGCTCGACGAACGCGCACCGCTTCCCCCTTGTCTGGACTTGCCCTCTCAGTTGAGGGTCAAGGTAATGAGAGACCCCATTATTGACCAGTCAGGTGACATATCTTTCAATCGGTGTTTTCCGACCGTTTGCCGGGTCGGTCGGACTCAGCCGGCCAGGGTCGCCAGGCGGGTGTCGATTTCGGCTTCCGACGGTGCCCCGATCACAACTTCCCGATCTCCCGAGGCATCCTGAAACACCCATGCGGGCTGACCCGCGACGCCGAAAGAGGCGAAAATGGAGCCGTCACCGTCGCGCACATTCGTGAACGTCAGACCGTGACGCGAGACGAAGCCGTCGATCTCGTCTTGGGTGCCGTTCCAGCCGATCCCGACGATCGTGACCTTGCCGGCCCACTTCT
>DAINNS010000129.1:0-4500 GCA_036735765.1 Ilumatobacteraceae bacterium
CGGTGATGACGCCGTCCTTGCCGACCTTGTCGATGGCCTCGGAGATCATGTTGCCGATTTCCTGGTCGGCAGCCGAGATGGCGGCGACCTGAGCAATCTGCTCTTTCGAGTCGACTTCCTTGGCGAGCGCCTTGATGCTGGCGATCGCCGCCTCGACGGCAGCCTCGATGCCCTTCTTCAGGCTCATCGGGTTGGCGCCGGCAGCAACGTTGCGCAGGCCCTCACGCACCATGTTCCACGCCAGAACGGTGGCGGTGGTGGTGCCGTCACCCGCGACATCGTCGGTCTTCTTCGCGACTTCCTTGACGAGCTCGGCGCCGATCTTCTCGTACGGGTCTTCGAGCTCGATTTCCTTCGCGATGGACACGCCGTCATTCGTGATGGTGGGGGCGCCCCACTTCTTGTCGAGTACGACGTTGCGACCCTTTGGTCCGAGGGTGACACGAACGGCATCGGCCAACTTGTTCATGCCGGCTTCGAGGCCGCGACGGGCCTGCTCGTCGAAAGCGATGATCTTTGCCATGGTTCTCCTCCGAAAATTCGATGAGTGAAAAGCTCAATAGTTGGGGTGTCTCGCACTCGAGGTGAGAGAGTGCTAGCACTCTAACGGGGCGAGTGCTAACCCGCCAACGCCGGCCCGGGCCCGTTTTCCGCCCCGAATTCTTCGCCAGTTCTTGATGTTCTGACCAGCTGCCCGACACAACCGCGGTCACACTGTTTGCATGAAACAACGCTTCCGCTGGGCCCGCGCGGCCGCCGTCACTGCCCTCGTCGCCACCGCGATCGGCCTCCCCGCCACGGCCCAAGCCGCCACACGACCCACCGCAACGTGGAAGCAGTCCGAACTGGCGACCTCCACCACCTATGCAACGAAGTCGCTCTTCTCGACCAATTCGGGTGGCACCCAGACCTGGAAAGCATCGGGAGTGTGCTCGATCAAGTCGAAGAAGGTGGTCACGGCTGCGACCGCGGGCAAGTGCAAGCTCACCGTCGCGATTGCCACGTACCGCGGATACGCATCGCGCACCGCGACGAAGACGCTGACCGTCAGTGCGCCCGTCACCTCGGGCACCGCAGCAGGTTGCGCATCGACCTACAAGTTCGTCGACCTGTCGTCGGCACCCGGCGCCGGAAGCGGTTACGCCAAACCGAAGGTTGCCGCATCGTGCAGCGACGGAACCCTCACCGTCACATCGAACGGCATGATCGGCTACACGTTCGTCGCGAAAACTCCCAACGCACTCAAGGAACAGACCTACACGTGGAAGGTCACCACGTCACCGAAAGTCGCCGCGTCGGCGACGAGCATCAAGACACAGCTCGGCACCGTTGCCTTCACCGTTTCGGGCATCCCCATCTTCGGGCCGATGGAAGGGCCCGTGCCGCAGCAAGAGGCGTTCGGCGACCCCGTGTACAACAACCTGCTCGACACCTGCAAGGGCCACACCGGTTACGTGGGCGACTACCACTACCACGCGATTCTCGCCATCAACTCGTGCTATCTCGACGAGACGATCATCGGGTACGCAAACGACGGGTTCCCCATCTATTCGAACCCCGGCTACACCTACGTCTCGGGCTACAAGATGACCGGCAATCCGAAGTCGTACTCGTGGAACGCCTACACGTACCAATCAGGCGGCGCGAACACTCTCGATGAATGCAACGGCCGTACCGACGAAAGCGGCAACTACCGCTACTACATCACCGAAGCGTTTCCCTACGTCATCGGTTGTTACAAGGGAACGCCCACGACGCAGGTCGGCAAGGCCGCTGCACCGATGGTGATGAAGTCGTCGACCTCGCTCGTCTGCGAGATCTAAATCAGCCGCCCGCCCTACCTATGGTCGCGTGCGGCTCAGCCGCCCGCGACTGCCGGAATGATCGAGACGGTTTCGTTGGCGGGGACCGGTGTGTCGAGACCCTGCAGGTAACGCACGTCGTCGTCTGCGACGAACACGTTGACGAACTTGCGCAGTGCGCCGGTGTCGTCGAACAGGCGCTCACCGAAACCGGGGTGCTTGGCCTCGAGGTTGCGCAGCACATCGCCCAACGTTGCTCCGTCGACCTGGACGGTGGATGCTCCGCCCGAGATGGGGCGCATGGTGGTGGGAATGCGAACGGTTGCCATGCGCGTCACGCTATCGGCGGCACTTTGTCGCGCCACGGCGCTGCTGTCTCCAACTGCGCGGCAACACGAATCAGCACGTCCTCCCTGTTCGCCGCCGCGATGAACTGCACACCCATGGGCAGGCCATCTGCACTCCAATGCAACGGCAGGCTGACCGCGGGTTGGCCGGTCACGTTGATTTGTGCCGTGTATTGCAGAATTGAACGCAGGCGCAGGCCGGCTTCGGGTCCGGTGAGCCAACCCAACTTGGGTGGTGGGCCGGCCAGCGTGGGCGTCACGAGCAGGTCGTAACCCTGCGAACCGTCGACCGGTGTCCACCAGTCGAGCATGCGTCGCGACCAAGCGTGCATCCAGTTCACCATGGTGATGTACTGCGTCGCGCTGATCGACTTGCCGATTTCGCGCATGAAGAGGTTGTCCATTTCGACATCGTCCTCGCCCACCGGCCGGCCGATGACACGTTCGACGTCTGTCAACCCCGCGTCGGTGGCGACCGCCACGATGCCCGTGAAAGTGTCGGCAAAGTCGGGGTCACCCATCGCTGCCGGATGCGCTTCTTCGACGATGTGGCCGAGCGATTCCAGCAACTTGCGGGTGCGCACCATCGACTCGCGCGTTTCGGGATGGTCGACGCCACCGTCCATCAACGGGTGGTCGAGAATGCCGATGCGCAAGAACCCGACGGGACGACCGACCTCTTCCATCAACGGTCGCGCGAACGGCGGCGCCGTGTACGGGTCGCCCGATTCGTAACCCGACAGGATGTCGAGCATCAACGCGGTGTCGCGCACGCTGCGCGTGACGACGCCGTCGATCGTCGCACCCATCCATGACTCACCCGCATCGGGTCCCTTGCTGATGCGTCCGCGCGACGGCTTCAAACCGACGAGACCGCATTCACTGGCGGGAATACGAATCGAACCACCGCCGTCGTTCGCGTGGCCCACGGCCACGATGCGCGCGCTCACCGCGGCCGCCGAACCACCCGACGACCCACCGGTCGAATGATCGAGGTTCCACGGGTTGTGCGCCGCGCCGTACGCAAGAGGTTCGGTTGTGATGGTGCTGCCGAATTCCGGCGTGTTCGTGCGACCGATGATGACGGCACCCGCGCGACGCAGACGCCGCGTGATGTTCGAATCGACGGGCGCGACGAAGCCCGCGTTCTTCAACGCACGCGAACCCATGTGGTGAGGCTCACCCGCGATCGCGGCCTCGAGGTCTTTCACGACGACAGGCACACCGTGCAGCGGCGTGGTGACGGGACCCGCCGACAATGCCGCCGCCTCCGACGAGGCTTTCTCGAATCGCGGATGGATGATCGCGTTCAACTTCGGATTCAGCGCTTCCGCGCGTGCGATCGCCGCGGCCGTCAGTTCGGCGGGCGACACCATCCCGCGGTGCAGCGCACCGATCTGGTCATTGGCATCGAGGTCGAGAAGGGAATCCACGTTTCCTGAACTCATGTCCGAACCCTACGCTTCCGCCATGCGCGTGCTCGCAGCCCTCGACAAGTTCCGCGGCACCGCCACGGCAAAAGAAGCGTGTGCGGCCGTCGGTCATGCCTGCTGGGAACTGGGCTTCGATTGTGACGAGGCGCCGCTCGCCGACGGCGGCGAGGGAACGCTCGACGTCCTTGGTGGCGCAAACCGAACCAGCCGCGTGACGGGCCCGCTCGGCGACACCGTCGAGGCATCGTGGCGACTTTCCCGCGACGTCGCAGTGATCGAGATGGCGCGTGCGTCGGGTCTCCAACTCGCCGGTGGCGCCGAACTCAACGACCCCGTCGCGGCCAGCACCACGGGCACGGGCGAACTCATCGACCAGGCGCTCGACGCGGGTGCGAAGAAGATCATCGTGTGCCTCGGTGGTTCGGCGACGACCGACGGCGGCTACGGCGCGGTTCGCGCCATTCACGCACCGGCGCGACTGAAAGCCGTCGAGTTCATCGTCGCGTGCGATGTCACCACGCGGTTCACCGACGCCGCGCGCGTCTTCGGCCCGCAGAAAGGTGCGAAACCCACGCACGTCGAACTCCTCACCGGCCGCCTCGAGCGTCTGCGTCAGTTGTACATCGAACAATTCGGTGTCGACGTGGGAGATATCGAAGGTTCAGGGGCAGCGGGTGGACTCGCGGGTGGACTCGCCGCACTCGGCGCACAAGTGGTTCCGGGCTTCGACGTCGTCGCCGACGAGATCGGCCTCGACGAACGCGTCGAGAGTTGCGACATCGTCATCACCGGCGAGGGTTTTCTCGACGAGCAAAGTTTCGCGGGCAAGGTCGTCGGCGGCATGCAGGGTCTCGCCGCGATGAAGCACAAACGTTTCGGCGCGATTGTCGGCGACGCCGACATCGACGTCGACTTTCC
>DAINNS010000129.1:4510-5111 GCA_036735765.1 Ilumatobacteraceae bacterium
CCCGCACCTCGATCGAACGCGCCACCACCGAACTCTTGCGCCGCCTCACGGCGTGATGCGTCAGCCGGCGGTGGTGGTGGTTTCGGCGACCGGCGCGACCGTGGTGTCGGTCGCTGCGGGAACCTGACCGGGCAACGGCTTGCCCGCAAGGTCGGTACCGAGCAGGACCATCACGCTCGCCTCACCGATGTTGCCCGTTTCGCTGGGCACCGGGTCGGGCATCGGCGCGGTCTCGACGTTGCCGAGCGACGCGGCAACCGACGCGGCGGCGGCTTCGCTACCCGAGAAGTAGTACACCTTGGTCACGGTCTGCTTCGGGGTGGCGTCGCTCTTGGTGAGCGCCGGCTGCACGATGAAACCCAGACCCTGAAGCGCAACGGTCATGTCACCAGCCGCGCCAGAAACACCGGCCGCATTGACGACCTGCACCTTGAACCCGGTGGTGGGTCCGGCCGGCGTCGTGGTGGTCGCACCCGCCAACGTCGTGTCGGTGACAAGCGTGGTTTCGGGAACCGCCGCACCGCCGCCGGTGTCACTGTCGTTGTTGATGTCGCGGAGAATGAAGAAGCCGAGGATCACGGCCACGGCCGCGGCCACGAGG
>DAINNS010000130.1:0-5096 GCA_036735765.1 Ilumatobacteraceae bacterium
CCCGTCGTGCCGTCGACGGCTTCGCGCAGAAGGTCGGCGTGGCCTGTGTGGCGGCCGTATTCCTCGACGAGGTCGAACAAGAGACGCCGAAGACTCGCCATTTCGCCGTTCCAGCCGATGCTGCTCGCTTGATCGAGCCCCGACGTGCTGAGAGCGACGCGGATGATCTCGCGTGAGCGAGCAGTTGCATCGTTCCACAAAGCGTAGAGGTAGTCGGGCGAATCATCGCCCGCTGAGTTGAAGTCCCAGTCGGGGTCGGTGTTCCACGGCGCCGAAGCCCAGGGTTCGGGCATTGCCTCGCCGCGGAACTTGTCGAGAAAAATTTCGGCCTCGACGCGAGCGAGGTGTTTGACGAGACCACCAAGGGTCAGCGACGACGAGGAGAGACGGAGCGACAGGCCCTCGGCGTCGAGTCCACGGGTCTTCCAGTGGAACGTCGCACGCAAACGGTCGAGCGAGGCGAGAAGGTGTTCGACTTCCGTACCCGCCAATGGTGGTTCCCATGGAGCGGGCGTGTCTGACATCGGCAGTGAGCCTAACCTCCGAGACGTGTTGGAAGACCCGCGACCTGATGATGTGCCGTGGCCCGATACGCGTTGGGTGCCACTCGATGCGATCACGCTCGACCATCACGACGTCACACTGCGAATCGTGACAAAGAGTGACGCCGGGCCTCTCTTCGAGGTGCTCGACGATGACAGGTGTTGGGCACACGTTGCGGGACGACCACGGGGTGTCGACGACCTGTGCGCAACGATCGAGAAGGCTCCCGCAATTGGTCGCCACATGTGGGTCGTCGCGCGACGGGGCGAAATCGTTGGTACGACCTCGTTTCTCGACGTGTCGGTTCACGATGCGCGACTGGAGATCGGCAGCACGATGTACGCACCCTCGCGGTGGGGGACCGATCTGAACCCCACCTGCAAGTTCCTTTTGATGTCGTTCGCCTTCGGCGAATTGGGCGTGGGTCGTGTGCAACTGAAGACCGACATCCGCAACGTGCGCAGCCGCAATGCAATCGAACGGCTCGGTGCGCGCCGCGAAGGTGTGTTGCGTCGTTACCAGCGCCGCGCCGATGGCACGGTGCGTGACACGGTGATGTACTCGGTGACCGCCGAAGATTGGCCGGCCGTTCGAGCAGGGCTGCTGGAGCGCATTCCGCCCGTCGGGTGAATCAGCCGATGCTGCGCGTTTTCAGTGCGTGCGCGGCCTCGTGGAAGCGGTGCCTGGTGCGCTCTTCGTCGACCCCCAACACTTCACGGTTCTCCATGAGGACACGACCGTTGACGATGCTGTGCTTCACGTCGTCGGCGCGCGACGAGTACACGAGTGCCGCACGGGGGTCGTAGACGGGCTGGGCGTGCGCGGTGTCAAGGTCGACGACGATGACGTCGGCCTTTGCACCGACTTCGAGGCGGCCGGTGTCGGGACGGTGCATTGCGAGTGCACCCTTCGCCGTGCTCATCTCGAGGATCTCGCCGATCTTCAGGAACTCGACGTCGGAAGTGATGGTCTTGTGGATGAGGCCGGCGAACTTCATCTCCTCGAAGATGTCACTCGAGTTGTGGCTGGCGGGTCCGTCGGTTGCGAGACCGACCGTGATCCCTGCGGCCATCACGTCGCGCAAGGGCATCGTCCCCGAACCCAACTTGGCGTTGCTGATCGGACAATGGGCGACCTTCGTACCAGTACGTGCGAGAACGGCGATGTCGGTGGGGTCGAGGCTCGAACAATGGGCAGCTGTGACGTCGGGTCCGAGGAAACCGAGACTGTCGAGCCACTGCACGGGACGCATGCCGTAGTTCTCGGTCGTGTAGGCAACCTCTTGGTGGCCCTCGGACAAGTGGGTGTGGATCGACACGCCGAGGTCGTTGGCGAGACGTCTGACCTCGTGCCACATGTCGGCACCGCACGAGTACACGGCATGCGGTGACAGGGAGATGTGCAGCAGCCCATCGCGAGTGTCGTGGTGCGTGGCGACGATGTCGGCAAAGCGAGCCATCGTGCGGTGCGAGTACTCGGTGCGTGGTGCGTAGAGGCCCCGATCGGCGAATCCGTAGCCCAGCGTGGCTCGCAGCGGGATCTCTTGCAGCGCGTCCATCTGCGGTTCAACGTCGTAGGCATCGAAGTGTTCGTTGAACGAGGTGATGCCGGCTTTCAGCATCTCGAGGTCCCCGCACAGGCTGGCCCAATACAGCGTGTCGTGGTCGAAGTTCTTCTTCAGGTTCCACATCGTCTGCAGCCATTCGAAGAGCAGGACATCTTCGAGAAGTCCACGCAGCAGCAGATTCGACGCCACGTGGGTGTGACTGTTGGCGAAGCCCGGCATGACGACGCAACCGCGCGCATCGATGACCTTCTTTGCGCCGCTGATGTCGGTGGTCGCGTCACCGACGGCTGTGATCGAGTTGCCCGTGATGGTGACGACTCCGGTTTCGATGTCGGGTTGGCCGCCCATCGGCAGAACCGTGCCATGAACGATTGCAACGTCACAGGGCATGGTTCAGCCCCAGGCGCCGGGTTGAATCGCGGAGTTCCACGTTTCGGTGATCTTGCCGTCGACGACACGGAAAATCTCGATTCCGCTGACCGTTTGCAAGGCATCGCCGTTTCCAAACGTGATGTCGTAGGCGCTGGCCACGTGGGTGTCGTCTTTCACCACCACGACATTGTCGAACTTCATCGTCGTGGCTCGTGCAAGGAAATCACGCACACGCGCAACGTTCTCATCGATCGACATCGTGACGAGGTGGCCGTGTTCGTGGCGCAGACACGGATCGGCGATGTAGTTGCGGGCGGCCTCGGGGTTGCGCGCGATGTAGACGTCGTCGGTGTAGCGCTGCAGGAAGTCGGTCAGGTCCATGCGAGCGACAATAGTGCCGCCGCGAGTTCGTGCGGCTTGGTGAACTGGGGCCAATGACCCGTCGGCAGGTCGACGAAGTCGAGGGTTCGCATTCGCGAGGTTTCGGCGAATATTTCCACTTCGGCGGACATCCATGTTTTCAACTGCGCTGAAGTGAACTCGCAGCAGATGATCGTCGTGGGAATGTCGAATCGCGAAGCATCCATTTCGGGAAACGGATCGCGCGCCACTGCAGCGGGCTGGTCGTGAGCCATTTCTCGGAATCGCGCGCGGAGCTCGTCATCGAGATCGATCAGGTCCTCGTTCTCGAAGGTCGACCAGTCGGGCAGGGGCACGACATCGTTGTCGCCGGCGAGTTTGGCGTTGATCGAGCGACCCGGCGGAAGTGGCCACGTGTCGACGTGGATGACCCGATGCACGCGGTCGTGATTGCGACTCGCGGCAGCGTGGCAGATCGGCCCCGCTCCGGAATGTCCGACGAGAACGACCTCGCCGGTGATTCGGTCGATTGCTTCTGCCAGGAAGTCGATCTGGTCGATCAGGTGAACCGATGCCGGTGGTGTTCCATCACTGAGACCCGGCAGTGTGATTGCGGTGCAGGTGACACCGTTCGTCGAGAGTTGCGCTTCGACGACCGACCACGAATCGGCGGCCAGCCAGAACCCGGGTACGAGCAACAAGTTCACGAGAGGGCTCCTTGTCGATGTTTACTTGTCGATGTTTACGTGTCGATTTTCATCTGCCGATGACACGTGACGTTCACGTTGGCGTCAGATTCTCACCGTAACCTCGGATCCGTGGGTGAAACGCCGTACGTCGTGAATTTGAAGACGGTGCTCGTCGAATGGGGCCGGATCGGCGTCATCGGCTTTGGCGGGCCGCCGACGCACATCGCGCTTCTTCGGAAGTGTTGTGTCGATAAACGACGCTGGATCGACCCTCGCGAATTCGAAGACGCGATCGCGGTCTGCAATCTTTTACCCGGGCCGGCGTCGACGCAGCTGGCCATTCTCTGCGCCCGCCGCATTGCAGGTCGCGCCGGCGCGATTGTCGGCGGCCTTGCATTCATCATTCCCGGTTTCGTGGCGGTGGTCGCCCTTGCAGCGTTGTTTCTCGCGTCATCACCACCCGCATGGGTCTTCGCCGTCGGCGCGGGTGCAGGGGCTGCAATTCCCGCCGTTGCGTTGAGTGCCGGAATCGGTCTGGCCAAACCGAGTTGGAACGGAACCGACTCCCGGTTGCGATGGACGTTCTACGCCCTCGTCGGTGTCGTGACAGCCGCCACGGCCGGACCGTTCGTGGTGGTAGCCCTGCTCGTCTGCGGCTTCGTCGAGGTCGTGACGACGAAATTCGCGAATGTGTCCGCCTTTTCACCGTTCATCGTTGCGGCCGGTGCGGCATCCGTCGGAAGTCTCGGTGCACTTGCCTGGGTCGCGTTCAAGGTCGGTGCGCTTTCGTACGGTGGCGGCTTCGTCATCATCCCGTTGATGCAACACGACGCGGTATCGGTACACCATTGGATGACCGACGCACAGTTCCTGAACGCGGTTGCCCTGGGGCAGGTGACTCCCGGGCCCGTGGTGTTGACGGTGGCCGCGGTCGGCTTTGCTGCCTCGGGTATCGGCGGCGCGGCACTCGCCACGCTCGTCGCGTTTACGCCGTCGTTTCTGTTCGTTCTCGCGGGCGTCACGTGGCTCGACCACCTTCGCGAAAGTCCGAACGTACGAGCATTCCTTCGTGGGGCAGGACCGGCAGCCATCGGTGCGATCATCGGCGTCGCACTGCCACTTGCACTGGCAGTCGGGGAATGGTGGCAGTTTGCGGTGCTCGGCCTGATGGTCGTCTGGCTGACCGTCGCACGCAGAAGCGTCATGAGTGCGATCGTCGGCGCCGGTGTGATCGGGCTCGTTCTTCATCTCCTCGGCGTACCGTTGCCGAACGTAGGGTGAGAGCGTGACGGAGAAAACAACGCTCAACATTTCGCGATGGGTCAGCGCCACGCCGCAACAGGTGTGGGATGCGTATGTGACCCCCGAGAGGTTCGCGAAATTCTTCTCACCCGAAGGGTTGTCGATTCCCCTCGAATCTGTGTGTCTCGAGCCGTGGCCGGGTGGTCGGTGGGAGTGCACGATGGTGTTCGACGAGACGGGCGAGGAACACCCGAACATCGGTGTGTTCACCGAGGTCGACGAGCCGAGTTCGTTCACCGCCTTCGAACCGAGTGCGGGCCTCA
>DAINNS010000131.1:0-5066 GCA_036735765.1 Ilumatobacteraceae bacterium
GCTTGTAAGGCTGGAAGTCTAGCCATTGAGCTACACCCGCGAGACGCGAAGTCCGCGCCGAAAGGATAGCGGTGATCAGTCGTTCGGGGCGCTTGCTGAACGGTTTCGGCGGCGTGCGCGCACGACGATGATGGCGAGCCCGACGAGAATCGTGGCGATGACGCCGTACTGCAGGTAGTCACCCCAGGTGCCGGCCTTTTCCCACTGGTCGCCGAGACCCCAGCCGATGGCGACCCAGACGAGATTCCAGACGATCGAGCCCGCCGCGGTGAGCAAGGTGAAACGCAGCACGGGCATTTTCTCTGCACCGGCGGGAATTGAGACAACCGAACGCACGACGGGGATGAGCCGGCCGAAGAGAACCACAGCGGTGCCGTGACGTTCGAACCATTGGAATCCCTTGTGCACGTCGCTCTTCTTCAGACCGAGGTATTTGCCGACGCCCGCGAGCAGCTTCTCGAGTCGTTCCTCGTCGACGAGGCGGCCGATCGCGTAGAGGAAGTACGCACCAATGACCGAACCGATCGTGGCGGAGATGGTGGCGCTGACGAAGTCGAAGCGTCCCTCGCTGACGTTGAAACCCGTGAGGAGGAGGATGAGTTCCGAGGGGATCGGCGGGAAGACGTTTTCCAGTGCAACGAGCACCGCGACACCGACGAGGCCGATCGCATCGATCACGTCGGCAGCCCAATTGATCATCGAGAAGATCCTAGATGTGGCGCCTCGTAGAATCGGGGTATGACGCGAGTTGTCACCAGCGTGGGGGCCTGACATGGTGACGCGTCCGGTCGAACGGCTGCGCGAGGGTTTCGACCTCGTCATTGTCGGGGGTGGCATCACCGGAATCTGGGTGGCGCGCGAGGCGGCGATGCGCGGCATACGCACCGCGTTGGTCGACCGCGGCGACTTCGGGGCCGAAACCAGCGCGGCGACCACGAAGTACATCCACGGCGGCATCCGCTATCTCGAGCAATACGACTTCGCGGTGGTGCGCGAGAGCCTGCGCGAACGGCGCATTCTTGCGCTCGGTGCCCCGCACCTCGTCGAGCAGACCCGCTTCATCATGCCGGCCTGGCGTTGGAGCAAACCGAACGCCGCACTGCTCGGTGCAGGTGTGGCGCTCTACGACGCGCTGTCTTTCGACCGTAACCGCGACGCTCCGGCCTCGTTGCGCATTCCGCATCCGCGTTGGATGTCGAAGCGGTCGCTGATCGCTGCTGTCCCGTGGCTCGACCCATCGGGCTTGCTCGGGGCATTCGCCTACCACGACACGTTGAACGTCCACCCCGAGCGGCTGTTGCTGGCGTACGTGAAGTCGGCCGAAGCCGCCGGTGCGGTGCTCGTGAACCACTGCAGCGCCGACGGATTCCTCGTCGACCAGCGCGCCGACAGGTTGGTTGTCGAGGGTGTGCGTGTGACCGACCGTATCTCGGGTACTGCGATAGACGTGAGGGCGCGGGTCGTGGTGAACGCCGCAGGACCCTGGATCGACCGTGTGCTCGCGACATTGGGCCGTGATGCGGGCGTCGGAGTCGACCGTTCCAAGGGCGTGCACATTCTCACGCGTGCGCTCGGCGGCGGAGTCGTGCGCGATGCGGTTTTCGCGCGAGCCAAATCGGGCCGTCACGTCATCGTGTCGCCGTGGATGGGCAAGTCGTTCATCGGCCCCACCGACACGCCTACCGCCGACGAAGAGATACGCGCCGACGCGGACGACGTTCGTTCGATCCTCGAGACCGTGAATTCGACGATGGGTCGCACCGAGCGTTCCCTCACCGAAAGCGACGTCGAGTTGACCACCGTTGGTGTACGCCCCCTCATCAAGGCGCCGGGTGCCGAGGGCACCTATACGGCGAGTCGCCGCCACGAGTTGTATCACCACACCGACAGGGGTATCGACAACGTTTGGACCATCGGTGGGGGCAAGTGGACGACCGCGCGTGCGACCGCCGAGGAGATGGTCGACGCTCTGTTCGAACACGAACTGCGTGACGTGCGGCGGGTGCGCGCCGACTCGCGACGCGCTGCGGCTGTCGGAACCTTCGCGTGGGCTCGCGACGCCGGGCCGTTCCTCGCGGATGCCGGCCGTGAGCTTGTTGATGCGGGTCTGTCGACGCGCTCGGCCGAAATCATCGCCCGTTTGTACGGCACGGAATACGTCGAGATCCTGCATCTGGTGCTGAGCGACCGACGCCTCGCCGAGTTGCTTCCCTCGGGTGAAATCACCGCTCAGGTGGTCTTCGCGGTGACGCACGAAGGAGCGCGCACACTTTCCGACATTGTCGACCGACGTCTCATTCTCGGCACCATCGGCCGTGTCTCGGCCGACGCGTTGCACACGGTTGCGGGTGTTGCCGGTCCGCTGCTGGGTTGGGATACGCAGCGTCAACGCGACGAAGTCGCGGTCGAAGCCGACCGGCGCGCGACGCTCGCGGCTATTGCTCGTAGGGGCTGAGCGACACCACCACGCGCCGGTCGGTGTCGCTGCCGGTCGTTGTCGTCGGAGCACCGACTCCTTGCCAGCGGACCCACTGCTGGACACCGAGGGTGGCGAGATAGTTGGCCACGACGAGGGCGCGCTGTTCCGAGACTTTCTTGATGAACGCGTTCGAAGTGGTGGGGCTCTTGCGGGCGTAGCCCGTGACGTTGATGATGCCGCCTTCGCGCTTTGCCTCGGCTGCGATCGCGGCAAGGGCGCGCTTGCCCGTGGTGCTGAGTGCACTGGAAGCGCCGATGAAGTAAACGGGTTCACCGATGACCTTGCCGACGGGGACCATGCGTACCGCCGTGACACCGCGCATGACGTTGGCTGCGGCATCGGTCTGGCGCAGAACCGTGGGTGTCGGCTTCCAGCCGGCGGTCGCCATGGGTGACACACCGAAGGCATTGGCGAACTGCACCGCCACGTTGATCTTCGACGACGAGTAGGGGATCGTCACACTCGTCTCGGGGTTCGACTTGTCGACAGCCACCTTGAGGCGCAGCACCACGCGGCCTGTTGTGGTCGCGACGGTGATGATCGCGTGGGTGATGGGCACGGTCGTCTTGGGGGCCGTCGCCGTCACGTTCGATCGGCGACCGGATGCCAACACCTTCACGCGGCCCGGTGCAGGCGGAAGCCCGCTGAGCGTGCGTTCGCCGGTCAGCTCGGAGGTCATGCCCCAGATGCTCGGCACTGCGGAGAAGGCCTGGGCGAAGTAGATCTTCGACGCGGCACCTTCACCGAAGGTGTTGAATGCCGTCGCGGTGAAGTTGTAGGCGGCGCTCATGTTCAGGCCGTGGACGGTGCAGGTGAGTTCGGTCGAACTGCACAGCGGCGTGTCTTTGGTGTCGATGTTGGAGACGCCACCGATGCGGTAGCTGGTGATCGTGCGACCACCGGTCGATGCGGGTGCTTCCCATGTGATGACGGCCGAAGTGAGCGTGCGCTTGACCGATGTGATGGTCGGCGCGCCGGGGCGTCCGGGCAGTGACACGGTTGCAGTCGCGACATCGGACGAGCCGACCGACGTGACCGCTTTGACCGACACGGTCACCGACTTGCCGAGTGCCAGACCCGTCATCGTGCACGAGAGGGCCGCTGCAGAGGCCGAAGCGCACGCACCGGCGGCCGAGGTGGCCGAGTACGAGATGATCGGCGATCCACCGTCTCGCAGCGGTGTCGCCCATGTGACGACCGCAGTTGTCTCGGAGGTCGCCTCGATCGAGAGATTGCGGGGTGCATCGGCAACGTTCATCTTTTGCACGACGGCCTGTGCGGTGTTCTCGGTGGTGCTCGCCGACGAGAGGTTCGTGACGGTCACGATCTTCACTTCGTAAGTGGTGCCCTTGCGCAGGCCCGTGAAAGTGTGGCGACGCGACGGGTTCGGAGCCGACATCACTCGGATGGCGCCGACAGACGACGTCGTGACGGCCACGGGTGCGCCGAAGTCACCATCCTTTTCGCGGATGCTCACGTCGTAGCGCAGCAAGGTTCCGCCGCCGAGCGACTCGGGGTCGAGCCACGACATCTGCAGGGAAGTGTCTTCGCGAACACCGGTGAGGTCTTGAACCGCCTGTGGGGCGACGAACGGGGTCACCGGTTCGGATTCCACCGAGTAGTCACCCACGCCTGCTTCGGTCACCGCCGCGACCTTGACCCTGTAAGCGGTGCCATTGGTGAGGCCGACGAGGGTGCAGGAGAGGGTCGTGGTGCTGCAGTCGGACTTGGTGATCGCGTCACCGGTTGTCGGGGTTGCAACGACAACGTAAGCGACAAGGGGAGACCCACCGTCGGTGGGTGGTTCCGAGTACGCGACGATCAGGCTGCTGTCCTCGGGAGATGCGGACATGAGGTGCGGGATGCCCGGAAGGCCGGCCTTGATGGTGATGGTGCGCGTCACCGATGCCGCGGCTACATACGTTGCATCGCCAGCCTGTGCCGCGGTGACGTCGCAGGTGCCGGGCGCAAGGATCGTCACGAGACCAATCGTCGACACTGTACAAGCGGTGCCTTTCACCGCGTACGAAACAGCGAGACCACTCGAACTCGATGCGAGCAACTGGAAGGCGGCGTCGCCGATGCGGCGCTCGTCCGGCTGCGGGAACGTGATGGTCTGGTTCAAGGTGCCCACGTTGATCGTCTGCTGCACCGAATCGGCGGCGGCGAAGTTGTCGTCACCCGCCTGTCGTGCGGTCACCACACATGTGCCCTTTGCAATGAACGTGACGACGCCGGCGCTCAGTGAACACGCCGTGTTCTCTCCGGACGTGATCACGATCGTGGGCGCGAGGCCCGATGTGGACGTGGCCTTCGGTGTGTAGGTGCCACCTGCGACGGGGTTCGACGGCACGGGTGTGGTGAAAGCGACCGATTGGTCTTGCTTGGTCACGGTGATCGTCGAGTCGGAGCTCGTTGCCGCGAGATGGTTGGCGCTCGTCGCCTTCGCCACGGCAACCACGCACGATCCAGCCGCAGTCGGCGTCAGCACTCCCGTGGTGCTGATCGTGCAGCGGCCCGACTTCACGGCGTAGGTGAGGGTGCCGCTGCCGCTGATGACGTCGTTGTAGGTGACCGAATCTGAGCG
>DAINNS010000132.1:0-5049 GCA_036735765.1 Ilumatobacteraceae bacterium
TCGATTCTCATGACAACCGCCGGACTCGCCTCGGCGGGTTTTCTCGAACACTTGAAACTGCCCCACTACGTGACGTTCAGGTCGATGATCGAACGAAAAATCGCGGTACGTCGGGCAAGGAGGCAGCAATGACCACAACAGTTCGTGAGTTGGCCGACTCGACCCGCGATCTACCCTTTGCACTTCTCGATGAGGAGTCGAAGCGCGAAATTCGGCGAGCGCTGCTCCAAGCCGTGGCTATTCCGGGCTACCAGGTTCCCTTCGGTTCACGCGAAATGCCGGTGGCACGCGGCTGGGGTTCGGGGGGCCTGCAGATTTCGCTCGCCATCGTTGGCAAGGACGACGTCGTCAAAGTGATCGACCAAGGCGACGACGAAGGCGTCAACGCGGTCAACCTTCGCCGCCTGATCACCACCTCGACCGGCACCGAAGAATCGACCGAGGTCGAAGAGTCGACGCTCATCCAGAGTCGTCACCGCATTCCCGAGGACTCGATGGGCGAAGACCACATCCTCGTGCTGCAGGTTCCCGTGCCCGAACCCTTGCGTGGGATCGAACGAGACATGAAGGAACTTGCGCGCATGCACGCCGAGGCTGACTACTCAAAGATGTGGGTCAGCCTCTACGAGGACAAGGTCCGCAACGGGGTCATCACTCAGACAACCGGATATCCGTGCCTGGTCGCCGGCCGTTACGTGACTGCGACGACTCCCATCCCCAGGTGGGACATTCCCCGGCTTCATCAGTCCGAGTTTCTCACTCTGTTCGGGGCGGGGCGCGAAAAGCGTGTCTATGCAATTCCGCCGCACACCGACGTCGAGCCGCTCACGTTCGAAGATGTCCCCTTCGAGGTCGAGAGCGCTGACGGCGCCCGTTGCAGATTGTGCGGCTCGACCGAATCATTCCTCGTCGAGACACCCGGCGAGGCATCGTCGTGGGCGTGCAGTGACACCTCATGGTGCCGTCGACGGAGGCTCGCATGAGCAACGATCGACTCGGGGTCCCATCACCCGTCGTCAGCGTCCGGGGCCTCGGCAAGATCTTCGGTTCCTTCGATCCTGCGATGATCGAGCGCACCGGCCCGACAATTGGTACCGCGCGAGACGCGACCTCGGGTTCCATCGTCGCGGCATGGGATGTCAACTTCGACGTGGCCGCGGGGGAAGCTCTCGGCATCGTCGGCGAGTCCGGTTCCGGCAAGTCCACGGTTCTGCGTTGCATCGCAGGCGACCAACCGGCAACGGCGGGCGACGTGAGATTCACGTGCCACGAGGATGGCGCGGTCAACATCCTCCGCCTCGACCCGGCAACGCGTCGCCGACTGCGCATCGACAAGTTGTCGGTCGTGTATCAGGATCCGGCCGAGGGTCTCGCGCTCGGTGTCACCGCGGGTGGCAACATCGCCGATCCACTGACGGCCGCCGGATGGAGAAACTTCGGAAACATCCGCTCACGCGCCGCGGAATTGCTCGAACGCACGGAAGTTCCGCTCGACCGCATGGACGACATCGTCAGGAACTTCTCCGGTGGCATGCGTCAACGCGTGCAGATCGCTCGCGCTCTCGCGAACAATCCGGCAATCGTGCTGCTCGACGAACCGACAACCGGTCTCGATGCGAGCGTTGCCTCGGGTGTTCTCGACCTCGTGCGGCGATTGCTCGAGGAGCTCGACCTTGCAGTGGTCGTTGTGTCGCACGACTTTTCCGTCATCGAAATGTTGACCCAACGCTGCATCGTCATGCAGCACGGCCGGGTCGTTGAAGAAGCACTGACCGACCAATTGCTCGAAGACCCGCAACATCCGTACAGCCAGAAACTCGTCGCAGCAGCGAGGGCATGACATGGACTCCACGACACAACCAATTCTCGAGGCGTCGGGCCTGTCGAAATCTTTCACACTCCACAACATCGACGGACGTACAGTCACTGCGTTGCACGACATCTCGATCAGCGTGCACCCCGGTGAGCACGTTGCGCTGGCAGGGTCGTCGGGTGCCGGAAAATCCACGCTTCTTCGCGTGCTCTACCGCACGTACGGCGTATCGACCGGATCGATCAAATTCCGCCTGCGATCGGGCCAGGTCGTCGACATCGCGCAACTCAGTGATGTCGAGATTCTCGCGCTGCGTGGACGCGAGATCGGCTACGTGTCACAGTTCCTCGCGGCGCAACCCCGACGATCGGTGCTCGACCTCGTCAGCCGCGCAGGAGTGTCGCGCGGCATGTCGCGCGCCGACGCACGGGAGATGGCCGCGCTCTCCCTGCGCCGCCTCAACATCACGGAATCCCTGTGGGACGTTCATACCGCCGTTCTTTCCGGTGGTGAAAAGCAGCGCGTGAACATCGCTGCCGGGCTGATTTCTCCGCCCAGACTTCTCCTCCTCGACGAACCCGTATCGGCGCTGGACCCCGAGAACCGTGCCCGTGCGATCGATCTCATCGCTGACCTTGCCACCGCCGGGGTTGCGGTTCTCGCCGTTTTCCACGACCTCGACGCGATTGCTCGACTGGCCACCAGGGTCGTGCGAATGGCCCACGGCCGGATCATCGACGACGGCCCCGCGGCCGACGTACTCCCGTTCCTCCAACCATCGGATGTGCAGCCATGAAACGATTCATCATCACCAACG
Organism: Ilumatobacteraceae bacterium; assembly: GCA_036735765.1. GTDB lineage: Bacteria > Actinomycetota > Acidimicrobiia > Acidimicrobiales > Ilumatobacteraceae > F1-20-MAGs119. The sequence continues at coordinate 2,631 of DAINNS010000132.1, forward strand.
TGTCGGCCGTGTTGCACGACCGGGTCGTTGACAACGCCCGCATCGTCATCGAAGACGGCATCGTGACCGAAATCGGAACCGACACCGGGGCCTCGCCTGACAGCTTCGACGGACGCGGTGCATTTTGTATTCCCGGAATCGTCGACACCCACAGCGACGGTCTCGAAATGGAGCACCGGCCCCGACCCGGTGCAAAGTTGCCGCTCGACTTCAGCCTGAGGTCGTTCGAGGCAAGAGTGAGAGCATCCGGTATCACGACACTTTTCCACGGCATCGGATTCGAAAACGACGGTAATAGGACCGTCGAGTTGGCGAACGACCTCGTCGACCTCGTCCATGGATACGTCGACGCTCCAACGCTGGTTGATCACCGGGTGCTGTATCGAATCGATGCCCGTGATGCCGATGGATTCACGGGGGTGGCGGATCGCATCGACCGAGACCGACTCGTCGACGAAATGCCGCTCGTCAGTTTCGAGGATCACACGCCGGGTCAGGGCCAATACAAGGACCGCGCATACTTCGAGCGTTGGATCATGGGCACGCGCAACATCGACGCCGACGCCGCCCGAGCAGAGGTCGATCAACTGGTTGCAGAACGAGACCTCCTCCTTCACCACCGCGCAGCGGCGATTCCTTGGCTGACCGAAAGGGCGGCACGCGGCGAGATCCGCCTCATGGCGCACGATCCGGCAACGATCGACGATGTCGACGAAGCCCTCGGTTGGAACGCAACGATCGCGGAGTTCCCGACGACGATTGCTGCAGCGAAGCACGCGAAGTTGCACGGAATGCGCACCGTGTGCGGTGCACCGAACGTGCTCCGCGGTGGAAGCCACTCGGGCAACGTCGCCGCGGCCGAACTCGTTTCGCTCGGATTGTGCGACGGACTGTCGTCCGACTACCTCCCCTTTTCCATGGTGGGCGCCATTGGCGCGCTCGTTCGTATCGGCGCTTGCTCACTTCCCGAAGCCGTCAGACTGGTGACGTCGGGACCAGCACGAACGGTCGGCCTCGTCGATCGCGGCACGCTCGAGGTGGGAGCACGCGCCGATCTCGCGATCTGCCATCTGCTCGAAAGGGATCCGACCGTCATCGGCACGTTCAGAGCGGGATCCGAAACCTCGCCCGGCATGGCACTGCAAGATGCCTGACATGCGCGACTTCACGCGATTCCTCGACGACATGGCCGCCGCCGCCGACGTTGCCTACCTGCGGGCAATGACGACCCTCACGGCGAAAGAACGCAGTGCCGACATCGGCCTCGGGGGCGACGGAACACCGACGATGTTGCTCGATCGTCTGATCGAAGAGCCGGTACTCGACGTGATCGGACTCCACGGCGCAAACGTCCTGTCGGAGGAAGTCGGTTGGGTCGACCGTGGCTCGAGTATCACCGTCGTGATCGACCCGGTAGACGGCACGGCGAATTCCGCGGCGGGCGTGCCGATCTCCGCCTTCGCCGCCGCAATCGTCGTCGACGACGTCATCGTCGAGTCGCTGTGCACGTGGCTCGGGACAACCCACAAGTGGCGAGCACACATCGATGACCCGCAGGCCGCGACGACCTCCGGGCGTACATCACTGACGGGCGCCTCACTTTCCTTGCTGCGTCCGCGGCCCACCACGTGGAAGGCATGGAGTGACCTCGCCCAAACGGCCGAGCGGCTCCGCATCCTCGGCAGCTCGGTCATCGAGGGATGCCTCGTCGCCTCGGGTGCCGTCGATGCATTTTGTGATCCGGGGGGTGACATCCACCGCATCGTCGACATTGCACCGATGAAACTCATCGTCGAGAAGGCCGGTGGCTACGTCCGTGACCTCCAGAATCGCCCGTTCACGTTCGAGCCCGATCTGTCGTTGAGATGGAGCGGCATCGTCGCCGCGAGTGTCGAACTTGCCGACGAGATTGCGCGACAAATCAATTGGTCGAGGGGTTCCTGAGGCGCCAAACCGACGTCAGTCGCAACAACTGTCGCGCCAACCACACGCGCGACACTTGAAATGTGCATGCTCGGGCGTCAACGCACCGCCACACAGCGGGCACTCGGGAAACGTGCCGAACCGCGACCTGCACGTGTCGAAATTCTCGGGGTTGAAACCCGTGACGGTGCTCGAAGAACTGGCGTTGCCCGACGACTCCATTCGTCAATTGTGGCTTGCCACACCGCACCGATCGAGGATCTACGCCGCGGCCTGCACCGGCCGACGTGGCGAGGTCACCCACAGCGCAACGACGGTCATCAGCATCGCCAATACGAGCGCAAAGGTCGACAGCACGTGGTACCCCACCGCCTTGCGAATGAAACCGCTAGAGAACCCGGCGATTCCACCGAAGAAACTCATCGACATGTCGGCCACGCCCTGCACGGCCACGCGCGACTCGTCGCGCACCGAATCGATGAGAAGGCTCGACCCA
>DAINNS010000133.1:0-5043 GCA_036735765.1 Ilumatobacteraceae bacterium
AGCACGCACCGTTCGGCGCAGGTCGGGGACGGTGTGGGTGCCGCTCGCCGCGCGCAGGCGTAGCGAACGGCGACGTGGACCCGCGAGACGAAGGCGTGACATCAGTTCGCGGGCGAGATGCAGTTCATCGTCGGAGTACTCGGCGAAATCTTTCTCGCGCAGCGCCTCCATTGCCGACCATCGAAGCGTGAGGGTGATGTCGGCTTCGTTCTGGGTCGTCGAGCCGTTGTCGGTTGCTTCTTCACCATCGTCGGTGGCGAGTGCGATTCGGATCGTCTCGGTGACAGTTTCGGCGGCGTTCGCGGCGCGCGAGTCCCAGAAGACGGCGAAGGCACGGTCGAAGGCGTCGAACTCTTCGGGTCGCCGAACGAGCGTGGTTCGGCCGGCCCAGTAGACGTTCGTGCGGTCGCCGATGCCGAGACGATGGAGCGAATCGACGAACGCAACCACACTGTCGACGGGGGCGACGATGCCGACGCCGCGCAACACGCGGGCGAAGGCCACGGCCATCGCCTCGGCTTCGCTGGGCGGGGCTGTGTGGTCAGCCGTGGAAAGCGCCACGCTCGAGAGCCTGCTTGACGAGGGCGGCGACGCCGGTCTCGCGCACGCGCTCGTGGTCTTCGCGGTACTTCAGCACCGTTCCGAGCGTGACCTCGACGACGTCGTCGTTCAGTTCGGTCGTGCCGAGACGACCGAGCGCACTTGCCCAGTCGATGGTCTCGGCGATGCCAGGTGGCTTGTACAACTGGAGTGCGCGCAACGCTTCGACCGCGCCCGCCACCTGACGCGCGAGGTTGACGCCGACGCCCGGTACGCGCAGTTTGACGATTGCCACTTCGCGATCAAAGGTGGGATGTTCGACCCAGTGGTACAAGCAGCGTCGCTTCAGGGCGTCGTGAACGTCGCGTGTGCGGTTCGAAGTGAGGATGACGACGGGCGGGTTGGCGGCACGGAACGTGCCCAGTTCGGGCACCGTGATCTGGAAATCGGAGAGAACCTCGAGGAGGTACGCCTCGAACTCGTCGTCGGCGCGGTCGATTTCGTCGATGAGCAGCACTGGCGATGCGCCGTTCGTGGGTTCGATGGCGCGAAGCAGCGCGCGCTTCAACAGGAATTGCTCGCTGTAGAGCTGCGATTCGAGTGCCTTTGTTCCTGCACCAGCGGCTTCCCCCGAGGCCTCGGCGGCACGGAGGTGCAGCAACTGGCGCGCATAGTCCCAGTCGTACACGGCCTGTGCGGCGTCGATGCCTTCGTAACACTGCAGGCGGATGAGTTCGCTGCCGCGCGCTTCGGCCAAGACCTTGGCGAGTTCCGTCTTGCCGACGCCGGCTTCGCCCTCGAGCAGCAGCGGCCGCTGAAGGGTGAGCGCAAGGAACACCGCGGTCGTGAGACCGTCGTCGACCAGGTAATCGTGGGCGATCAGCGCGTCACGAACGACGTCGGTCGACTCGGGTGCCCCGCTGAGATAGGCCATGCCCGAATCCTACGAGTCGAAACTGTGCTCCCCGACTCTTACGAGTCGAATCCGAGTCCGAGTCGATCGAGGGAGCGCAGCCAGAGGTTTCTCTTGCCGGTCTTGTCTTCGTGGCGCATCGACCAACGCGTGGCCTGGATGCCCGCAAAGCGGAACGGCTCGGGTGGGAAGGGGAGTGGCTTGTCCTGCACGAACTTCGTCGAGGTCGCCTTGGTGCGACGGCCGTCGAGGAGGTCGAGGAGTACTTCGCCACCGAATCGCGACGAACCGGTACCGAGTCCGGTGTAGCCGAGTGCATAGGCGACACGGCCGCCCATGGCCCGACCCCAGAACACTGTGAATCGCGTGCACGTGTCGATCGCGCCGCCCCACATGTGGCTGAACCGCACGTCCTCCAGCTGTGGGAACGTTTCGAAGAAGTGACGCGAGAGCAGGGCCCACGATTCGGGACGCGACTCGAGTTCGGCGTTCACCCTGCCGCGGAAGTAATACACCGCGTCGTAGCCGCCCCACAGGATGCGGTTGTCGGCGGTGAGTCGGTAGTAGTGGAACTGATTCGGAATGTCGGACAGGCCCTGTCGGTTCTCCCAACCAATCGATTCCAGTTGTTCTTCGGTCAACGGTTCGGTGACCATGCAGTAGTCGTACACCGGAACGATGTAATGACCGAGACGCTTGAGCAATGGTTTGAATGCGTTGGTGCACAGCGCCACCTTGCCGGCGCGCACGCGACCGAGCGAGGTTTCGACGAGCACGCCGACCCCGTCGCGCTCGATCGAAGTTGCCTTCGTGTCCTCGAAGATGCGCACACCGAGTGATTCCGCGACGCGCTTGAGCCCCCATGCAAGACGAGCGGGGTCGACGAGCGCGGCACGGTCCTTGCGCCACAGGCCGCCGGTGTACGAGGGCGAGTGAATCTGGGCCTGCATGCCTTCGCGGTCGAGCCATTCGACGTTCTGGCCGAGCGATCGAAGTTGTTGGAAGTCTTCGCGCATCTCGTCGCCGTACGACGAGGGGTGGAAGGTCGTGGCGACGTCGATGACGCCCGTGCGTTCGAAGTCGCAGTCGATGTTGTAGCGACGAATCGCGGCCTCTATCTCGTTGAGGTTCTGTAGACCCAACTCCTCGAGCACCGGTACTTCGTCGGGGAAGCGCTGCTGGGCGTTGGCGATGCCGTGCGTGAGAGAGGCCTCCATGAAGCCACCGTTGCGACCGCTCGCCGCCGACCCCACTTGCTGGGCGTCGATGAGAATGATGTCGCGCGAGGGGTCACGTTCCTTCGCGATGATGGCCGTCCACAGGCCCGTATAGCCACCGCCGACGATGCAGAGATCACAACTCTCGGTGCGCACCAGCGTCGGGTTCGCATCGGGTTCGTCTGCATCGTCGTACCAGTACGGATACGGATCCGCATCGGCGATCGCGTCGAGATGACGCGGATCGATCGCCGGGTTTTCCATTGTTTCACCCCACCGGGAATCGTTTTCCCGATGACCGAAGCCTACTCAACGGCGACCGAATAAGGTCGACACATGGATCTCGGCATCTCCGGAAAGAGGGCAATCGTCGCGGCGGGAACCGCCGGATTGGGCTTGGCGACAGCTGTCAGCCTCGCGCGCAACGGTGCGAAGGTCGTGATCTGCGGCCGCAACGAAGAACGTTTGCAGCACGCAATCGAGACCGTCGGTCACGGATGTATCGGTATTCGTCACGACGTGTCGACGCACGAAACGGCGATGGAATTCGTAGCCAAGGCAATCGATGCGTTGGGTGGTGTCGACATCCTGGTGACGAATGGTGGTGGTCCGCCCCCCGGAACCGCACTCGACACACCGATCGACAAATATCCCGCTGCGCTCGAACTCAGCCTGTTGTCGGTGATCGGCATGTGCCAGGTCGCATTGCCCCACATGCGTGCACAGAAGTGGGGTCGCATCGTTGCCATCACCTCCGTGTCGGTGAAACAGCCGATCGCGACCCTCGCCTTGTCGAACACCGCACGCGCCGGAGTCACGGGCTATCTCAAATCGCTCGCGCGTGACGTGGCGAGCGAGGGCGTGACGGTGAACTCGGTGCAACCCGGCATCCATCTCACCGACCGCATCAAGGACGTTTCGGGCAACACGCTCTCGCCTCAGGCCTTCGGGATTCCCGCGGGGTTCATCGGCGACCCGGGTGACTTCGGCGAGATCTGCGCGTTCTTCGCGAGCGAGCAGGCCAAGTACATCACCGGGGCGCACCTGAACGTGGACGGCGGCCAATACGCCGGCCTCCAATAAGGGATTTCGGTGTGAAATTACCCGCCTTTTGCAACATCACGCACCGAGAAGTGAGGAGATGAACACCGTGTTTGTCCACAACGTTTTCTTCAAGTGGATTCAGGGAACGTCGCCGTCAGATGTCGACGTTATGGCTGCCGCGTTGGCCACCTTGCCCGGCAAAGTTCCGTCGATCAAGTCGTACACGTTTGGGCGAGACCTCGGTCTTGGGCAACCCGGAGCCAGTTGGGATTTCGCGATCTTCGCTGAATTCGATGACGAGGCGGGTTGGCGCGCGTATCTTTCCCATCCCGATCACGAAGCGGTTCGCGACGAACTACTTGCGCCACGGATTGCCGAGCGCGCGACGGTTCAGTTCAACGTTTAATGGTGTGGGAAGAGTTCACTTTCGGGTGTGTCCAGTAGCGAAAAGCGGGTAATTTCACACCGAAATCGCCTTGCGTTGTTCGTATTTTGACCAGAAGCGGAAGGCGATCAGCACGTACGCGACACCCATGATTCCGTCGAAGACGAAGTGCTCGCCGAAGTAGACGAGCGTCAGCATCATCGACGCGGGAAACACCACAACGATCGGCCACAGCCACTTCGGCATCTGTTTGGCGAAGAACAACACGACGATCAGTGAGAAAGCGACATGGAGGCTCGGAACTGCGGCAACCGGGTTCACCACTTCACGACCGCGTTCGATGACGCGTGACACCGTGTCGAGACCGAGGTGGGTCCAGCCGCGCACAGTGGGCCGCGCAATCGGATCCATGCCACCTTCCTTCGACACCATCCACGGTGGCGCAGCAGGAAAGACGACGAACGTCGCGACGCCGAGAAACAGAACCGTTGCGAGTCGTCGCACGTACTGCACCCATCGGTCGCGGTTACGCGCCCAGAGCGCGATGGCAATTCCCATCGGAACGCAGAAATGCGTGAAGTAAATGAGCGATCCGGCGACGTCGTACCAGCGCACCGCGCCAGGCTCGTAGAACTTGTCCTGCAGCCACACGTTCGGGTCGGAACCGAGGAACAAGAGACGGTCGACGTCGCGGGGGAGAGTGTGGTTCACGGGAAAGCCGATTTGATCGGCCATCCCGCGGGAATAGTCGTAGGCAAACCACATCGCCACGAACAGCGAGAAATCGCGCAACATGAAAAACCAGTCGCGCAGCGGTCTGCCCACGGCACCACACGCAAAACCACCGAGCACCCACGACAGAACCGCAATGCGATCCGTGGGGAGGCCGAAGACAAAAGCCGCCCAGACGAACACGACGAAATAGGCGGAGAAAGCCGCCACCC
>DAINNS010000134.1:0-5037 GCA_036735765.1 Ilumatobacteraceae bacterium
ATCGGAAACCGGGCAGAGCGGACATGAGTTCGCTCACGGCGTCGGCCACGCTCGCACGGATCGGCGCCACGTGGTAGAGGTCGATGCGCGGCTCGGGTTTCGGTGTGATCGCCCGAACAAGCGCGCGCACCAACTTCTCGGGTGTCACGCCCTCCATCAAGTCGGGCATCAGGTCGGCGAATCGTTCGTCAGGGCCGGTCACCCGGGGGAAGGCCCGGTCGGCAAGGTCGGCGAGCTGCTGGAGCACCCGCGAGACGTCCTTGAAAGTCTTGCACTCGAGCAAGCGGGCGAGAAGCAGATCGCGCTCCTCCCAGAGGGCAAGTTCCTCATCGAGGTCGACGTCTTCACGTCCGGGCAGGAGCCGCCGCGCTTTCAGTTCGACAAGCGTGGCCGCGATGAGAAGGAATTCCGTGGCGATCTCGAGGTCGAGCTCCTGCATCCGCTCGATCTCGGCGAGATACGCATCGACGATGTGGGCGAGAGACACCTCGTGGATGTCGACCTGCTCACGCAGGATGAGGTGCAGCAGCAGATCGAAGGGGCCCTCGAAAACCGGCGTGGAAACTGCGTACGGCACCGTCTCGAACTTACTCGCCCCGACCCCGAACCGACGAGTACCATCCGCCCGTGGCCCGCGTTCTTTCGTGCATTCAACCCACCGGCGCCGTCCATCTCGGCAACTACCTGGGGGCCCTGCGGGAGTGGGAAAAAGGCCAGCACGTGAACGACGTGTTCCACGGAATCGTCGACCTGCATGCACTGACGATCACCGATACCCCGGGCGTGCTCGGCGCAAATTCGCTCGATCTTTCAGCGATGCTGTTTGCCGTCGGCCTCGACCCGGATGTGGCGACAATCTTCGTCCAGAGCCACGTCGTCGAGCATTCGGTGCTCGGATGGATCATGGAGTGCACCGTTTCGTACGGAGAGCTCTCCCGAATGACCCAATTCAAGGACAAGTCGGCAAAACGCGAAGCTGATTTCGTCTCCGCAGGTCTCTTCACCTACCCGGCTCTCCAGGCGGCCGACATCCTGTTGTACGACGCCAACGAAGTGCCGGTCGGTGCCGACCAGCATCAGCACATCGAGATCACGCGCGACATCGCGATCCGCTTCAACCATCGTTTCGGCGACACCTTTGTCATACCAAAGGCCGTCACGCCCGCCGAGGGTGCGCGTGTCATGGACCTTCAAGAGCCGACGAACAAGATGTCGAAGTCGGCAACCAGCGACGCGGGCTGCGTCTACTTGCTCGACGACCCCGCGGCCATCATGAAGAAGTTCAAACGAGCGGTCACCGACTCCGACAGCGAGGTCTACTACGACCGCGAGAAGAAGCCCGGCGTCTCGAACCTGCTCGACATTCTCTCCGCGGCCACCGGCGCCAAGCCGGGCGACCTCTCCGAGCACTACACGCAGTACGGCCCACTGAAGAACGACACCGGCGAGGCGGTGGTCGAGCTCGTGCGGCCGATCCAGGCGCGCTACGCGGAACTCATGGCCGACCGCGCAGAACTCCAGCGGCTCTTGCGCAAGGGCGCCGACAAGGCTCGCGCGGTCGCATCGAAGACACTCGACCGCGCAAAGAACGCGATCGGATTCCTTCCCTACTGACGGCTCACGCGTCGTCGGCGGCGCGCAAGGCGACCGCAGTTTCATCGTTCGCAGTGCCTGCAACCAATTCGATGGTGCGGGGATGTGCGCCTACCGCACCCAACATCTCGGCTCCGATGCGTTCGTGGTCGCGATACCGACGCATCGTCGGCGACAGTGCAACGACCGTGGCGATACTGCGCCCGACGCGCCCCAACGGCGCCCGGGACTTGCCGACATCATGAAGCAGGGCCCCCGCAACCTCTTCACGCACGGCGCCGGGACACGTCGCCACGAACCGTCGGGTGACCGCCACCGCGTGTCGCCTGTCGCGCGCGTCCATCTCCATCCACAATTCGAGTTCGGCTCCGGTCAGCACTCCTGATGCGAATCGCGCGTCAGCTTCCGCGGTCGTCACGGGTTCACCCATCTCACGGAAACGCGCAAAGAGGTGGCCAAGCCGTGACGACGTCACTTCTGCTTCCCCTGTCGCCGTGCGCGCGGGTGCGCCTCGGCGTAGACCTGCCACAGGCGCTCTTGTGACACTCGTGTGTACACCTGAGTTGTCGTGATCGACGCGTGGCCCAACATTTCCTGCACGATACGTAGGTCGGCCCCATGGTCGAGGAGATGCGTCGCACACGTGTGTCGCAGGGCGTGAGGTGAAACCTCGCGGTCGATCCCCGCACGTAGACCCGCGTCGCGCACCACTTGAAATGCCACTTGTCGACTCAACCGCGTTCCCCGCCCCCCGAGAAACACCGCATAGGAGTCGTCCTTCTTGCGCCACCGCACGGGCTCCATCATCGGACGACCGGTTGACAACCAAGATTCGAGCGCGTGGTGCGCGACCGACCCGAACGGTACGACACGCTCTTTCGACCCTTTTCCGAAGAGACGCACGAGTGACGCCTCCATGTCGAGGTCGGCGAGATTGAGTCCACACACCTCCGACACACGCGCCCCGGTGGCGTAGAGGAACTCGAGCAACGCACGATCCCGCAAGTTCCGCGGCTCATCGCCCGAGACGGAACCGATGAGACTCGTCACTTCCTCTTCCGACAACGGCTTGGGAATACCCGCAGGCTTCGACACACCTTCGGCGAGGCCCGACGGATCGTCGCGGCGCACGCCCTCTTCGACCATGTAGCGGTGCAGCATTCGGATCGACGAAAACTGGCGTGCCAATGACGACTTCGCGGCACCCGCGGCACTGCGATCAGCGAGAAACCGTTCGATGTCCGACACGGTTGCGCGCAGCGGGTCGGTTCGCTCCGCCTTCAACCACGCGACGTACTGTCCGAGGTCGCGACGGTATGCGTCAATTGTGTTGGCTGCTCGTCCGCGCTCGACGACCAACCAGTCGAGAAAGTCCTCGACTTCCTCGGTCAGCACAATTCTGCGACCCATTGCAGGCCGATGATCGTCTTCGAGTCGCTGATGTGACCGCGTCGACACTCATCGAGGGCGTCGTCGAGGCCGACCCGACGAACCTCCATGTGGTCCTCTTCGGGCCCGTGGCGTTCGACGTCGACCTCGGACAGGCCACAGCAAGCGAATATCTCGACGGTCGAATTGGTGATGCCCGGTGCCGAGGCCATGACGCCCAGATAACGCCAGTGTTCTGCGACGAGGCCTGCCTCCTCCGCCAATTCGCGCCGCGCCGTCGTCTCGGCTGGCTCGTCGTCGACGTCGCGCATGCCGGCGGGTATTTCCCACATCACCTCGCCGAACGGAGCGCGGTACTGGCTGACAAGGACCGTGCTGACCGACGCCAGGGCCATGCCCCGCAGGGCCTCGAAGGAGGGCACGTCGAGTACGACAACGCCCACGGCGCCTGGTGAGTCGACGTACGTGCGCACGAACTCCTCACCCGTCGGTGATGAAAGATGATCTTCGACGAGGGTCCACACGGCCCACTCGTGTACCGAGCGACGGCGAAGGGACCGGAACATCGACCCGGTCCGGTTCAGGCGTTCGACGTGCGACGACCGGCCGCGGCGCGGTTCGCCAGCGAAGCGCCGATGAGGCCGACGAACAACGGATGCGCCCTGTCGGGTCGGCTCTTGAACTCGGGATGCGCCTGCGTCCCCACCCAGTACGGATGGTCGACGGCCTCGATGAATTCGACCAAACGCCTGTCGGGCGATGTGCCACTGCACAGGAAGCCGTTCTCTTCGAATCGCGAGCGATAGGCCGAGTTGAACTCGTAACGGTGACGGTGGCGCTCACTGACCACAGGCTCGCCGTACGCGTCGGCAACCTTCGACCCGGGCGTGAGAACGGCGTAGTACGCGCCGAGACGCATCGTGCCGCCCTTGTCACTGACGTCGCGTTGGTCGTGCATCAAGTCGATGACGGGGTGCGTGGTTGCCGGGTCGAACTCGGTCGAGTTCGCGTTGGCCAACCCGAGAACGTTGCGCGCGTACTCGATGGTCATCACCTGCATGCCGAGGCACAACCCCAGACATGGAACCTTGTTCACGCGCGCGAACTCGGCCGCCGCAATCTTTCCCTCGATGCCTCGGGGACCGAAACCGCCCGGAATCACGATGCCGTCGAGATGCGAGAGTCGACCGTTGGCGAGGAGTCCCTCAACCTCCTCGGCCTGGATCCAGTCGATCTCGATCTTCGCTCCATGGTGGAAACCGGCGTGCTTCAGGCTCTCGACGACCGAGAGATACGCATCCTGCAAGTCGACGTACTTGCCGATCAAACCGATGCGCACGGGCGTGGTCGATTCCTCGACACGCTGCACGAATGCGCGCCACGGGGCGAGGTCGAGCGTTGTGTCGAGACGCAGTGTTTCGCACACCACGGTGTCGAGCCCCTCTTCGTGCATGATGAGCGGCAGCTCGTAGATGTTGCGCGCGTCGGCCGCGTTGATGACGTTGGCTTCGGGAACGTCACACTGATTCGAGATCTTGCGCTTCAGGCTCTGACTGATCGGCTCTTCACTGCGGGCAACGATCACGTCGGGCTGGATACCGCGGCTGCGCAGTTCCGTGACGCTGTGCTGCGTCGGCTTGGTCTTCTGTTCGCCGCTCGGTCCGATGAACGGCACCAGCGTCACGTGGATGTAACAGACGTTGTCGCGACCCGCCTGGTTGCGGAACTGCCTGATCGCCTCGAGGAACGGCAGGATTTCGATGTCGCCGACGGTTCCGCCCACCTCGGTGATCACCACGTCGACATCGTCTGTCGACACCCGGTGGATGCGCCGCTTGATCTCGTCGGTGATGTGGGGAATCACCTGAACGGTCTTGCCCAAGTAGTCGCCGCGTCGCTCGGCGGCGAGAACCGCCTGGTAGATCGAGCCCGTGGTGGCGTTCGACGAACGCGAGAGGTTCTCGTCGATGAATCGCTCGTAGTGACCGAGGTCGAGGTCGGTTTCACCACCGTCGTCGGTGACGAACACTTCGCCGTGTTCGAACGGGTTCATGG
>DAINNS010000135.1:0-4971 GCA_036735765.1 Ilumatobacteraceae bacterium
CCGCCGCCCTTTTGCCACTTGAAGTGGGTGGAGTTCTTGCCCTTGTCCATTGGCGAGACCGACCACTGACCGACGCTCGCGCCGGCTCCGCATCCCGAGGTGTCGGCCGTGATCTCGATGAAGTTCGCAGCTGACGGTGTTGCGTCGAGCGCGGGGTCAACCACCACTGACGAAGACTTGCCCATCATCGTGATCGTCGAGGGCGTGACGGCGGTGCCATCGCTCAACTTCGCCGACTTGATGGTGCAGGGACCCGAGGGGCCGCTGAACGAATAGGTGAGACCACCGACGTCTTGCCAGTTGGTTTCGGTGCCCATCGGCACGCGCTGCGGGCGCCAGAAAGTGAGGGTGACCTCGCCCGTGGGCGACTGCATGTCCTCGGGGATCGTGTATGAACCCGTGGACGAGTGGATCGTGGTGGTCTTCCAGGTGCGAACCGAAGGGGCCGTCTGGATGACCCCGGAGATCACCTGGGTCGAAGAGTCGACGAGATTCTTCGATGAATCGCTGAGGGCGAAGCGCACCGCATCACCGACGCGAAGGCCGTCGGGGCCGGCCATGCGGGGTTTGATCTCGTTGACCCACTCGGTGCCACTCGCAATCGTTCCCTTGGACGGGATGATGTTGGGGAAGCCGTCACCATCGGGGTCGCAGGACTTGAAGACCCATTCGTCCATCATTCGGTCGTATGCGCTCGCGCTGCCCGCCTCGTTGAGCGGCCAGCCGGTCGGCGAGGTTGCGTCATTGGTCGGGTTCTTTGCGATCACCGACGAGCCGCAAAGCGCGGAGTAGTTGGTTTCTCCCGACTTGAGCGGCAGAGCGTTGTTTGCGGGCTGGGTGCCGTTGTCGTAATCAGGTGAGATGGTGATCGCCTTGGACGACGCACCGCTGCACCACGTGATGCCCGTGCAGTCGATGTTGAAGAAACCGAAGTCGCGTGACGACCGCGTCGGGAAGGTCTTTGCGACCGCCTCATTGCTGTACGCGAAGAACACACCCTGGAACGTGTTCAGCATTGTCTTGAGGGCGGTGTTGGCCGCCGCGTTGTCTTCGGGCTTCGTGATGCCGAAGGCGTTCAGGTTCACACACATTCCACCGCACACGAGTGCGGTGTAGAGACCGGCCGAACCGTTCACGTTCTTGTCGTCACTGACCTTCGTGTCGAAGAACTTGTCGTCGACGAGGTCGAGTTTGCCGTCGTTGTCGTCGTCGACGTCGGCGAATGCCATGACGCCGTCGGCATCGGCATCGTCACCGGGTTGGTTCTCGGTGGGGTTTGCGAACTTGCCGAGGCCGGTCTTCGCGACTCCCGAAGCGCGCCCGAGCGATTTCGTCGCGGGAGGCGCACCCGCTGCGACGGCGACGGATTTACCCGAGACCGCGACCGGTGGCTTCGCAACGTTGAGGTACGCGAACTTACCCCCGGCGTTCACCGTGATCTTCAGCAGGTTGATCGTCGTCTTCGTCGCCTTCTTCATCTTCAAGAATCCGAACTTCGACGCGCCGAGATTCTTTGCTTGCTTCTTGCCCGCGGCATCGGTGGTGTACTTCAGTACGACGGGGCCCACGTATGCGCCGGTCGTCGACAGGATCGACAGGCTCATTCCGTTGGTGTCGCTGGTCGCGACGTTCGGTATCGAGACCTTGCCGCCCGTCGCCGTCGCCAGATACGACTTGCCCGAGGTTGCCGTTGCAAGCAATCGGTAACCCGAACCGAGTTGGGCCGTGATGGTCACCTTTGCGGGGGCTGCTTCGACCGGTGCGATGTTGATGACCGCACCGCTGGTTGCGACTGCAGCTGCAATACCGGCGATCAAACTGAGTCGGCGTCGTGACGTGACCATGGATTCCTCCTCGACAGGGCTCGAGCCCGTGTTGAACAGGTTTCAGCGTAACCTACGGCTGCGCAAAAGCGCAGCAAGGCGTGTCAGAGGACGAAGTTGACGAGTCGTCCAGGGACGATGACTTCTTTTTTGGGTGTTGCGCCGGCAAGGAGTTCCTGAACCTTCGGGTCGGCGAGCGCGGCGGCCATGGTGGCGGCCTGATCGGCACCGACGGCGACGTTGATGCGGTGCTTCACCTTGCCGTTGATCTGCACGGGAATTTCGACGGTGTCGCTGGCAAGCAGCGACGCATCGGCCGCGGGGAACGCCTCGTAGGTGATTGTCGTGGTGTGGCCGATGCGGTGCCAGATTTCCTCGGCGACGTGCGGGCACAGTGGCGACAGCATGACGGCGAGCGGTTCGGCGACTTCCCGCGGGCACGAGCCACGCTCGGTGACGAACGGTGTGAGTGCGTTGTTGAGTTCGATCAACTTGGCGATTGCGGTGTTGAACCTGAGGTTGTCCATGTCGGCGCCGACGCCGTCGATGCACTTGTGCAGTGCGCGCCGGATGTCGTCGGATGCCGGCTCGTCCGACACGTGGGTTTCTCCGGTGTCTTCGTCGACGATGTTGCGCCATACGCGCTGCAGGAACCGCTGCATGCCGACGACGTCGCGGGTGTTCCACGGGCGGCTGGCCTCGAGGGGTCCCATCGACATCTCGTAGAGCCGGAACGTGTCTGCGCCGTATTCGGCATACATGTCGTCGGGTGTGACGATGTTCTTCAGGCTCTTGCCCATCTTTCCGTACTCGCGTGACACTTCTTCGCTCTCGAAGAAGTACTTGCCGTCGCGCTCTTCGACCTCGTTGGCCGGAACGGGTTGACCGCGCATGTCGCGGTAGGCGTAGGCCTGGATGTAGCCCTGGTTGAACAGGCGATGGAACGGCTCTTCCGACGACACGTGGCCGAGGTCGTAGAGAACCTTGTGCCAAAAGCGCGAATAGAGGAGATGCAACACGGCGTGTTCGACGCCACCGACGTAAAGGTCGACACCGCCGGTGTGGCCGGGACCCGTCGGGCCCATCCAGTAACGCTCGACGTCCTTGTCGACGAACGCAGCGGTGTTGGTGGGGTCGAGGTAGCGCAGTTCGTACCAACACGACCCGGCCCACTGCGGCATCACGTTGACTTCGCGCCGGTACGCCTTCGTGCCGTCGCCGAGGTCGAGCTGAACCGTGGTCCACTCTTTCGAACGTGCGAGCGGGGGAATCGGTTCGCTGACCGCGTCGTTCGGATCGAGGCCCTGAGGTTTGAAGTCGGCAAGTTCCGGAAGCAGAACGGGCAGTTGGTTGTCAGGGACCGCGTGCGGGTTGCCATCGTCGTCGAAGACGATGGGGAATGGCTCGCCCCAATAGCGCTGACGTGCGAACAGCCAGTCGCGCAGTTTGTAGGTGATCGCGGCGGTGCCCTTGTTCTGCGATTCCAGCCAGGCGTTCATCGCCGACTTCGCCTCGGCGACGGTGGTGTGCGACTCGAGAGAAATCTCGTCGTTCTTCGAGTTCACGTACGGTCCATCACCCACGTAGGCATCGGGCCATGTGACGCAGTCGATCGAAGGGGCGATGCCGTGTGCGTCGAACCATTCCCGCGGTGGGTGCTGGGTGGCGACGATGGGAAGCGAGTACTTGCGGGCGAAAGCGAAGTCGCGTTCGTCACCTGACGGGACGGCCATGATTGCGCCGGTGCCGTAGCCCATCAAGACGTAGTCGGCGACCCACACGGGAATATCGGTGCCGGTGACGGGGTTCGTCGCGAAAGAGCCGGTGAAGACACCGGTCTTTTCGCGCGAATCGTCGGCACGCTCATCGTCCTTCTTGGCTGCTGCCTGCGCCCGATAGGCATCGACCGCTGCGCGTTGGTCTGCCGTCGCCAGGGTGTCGACGAGCGGGTGTTCGGGTGACAGCACCATGAACGTGGCGCCGAACAACGTGTCGGGACGAGTGGTGAAGACCTCGATGTCGCCAGCGGGGGACGGAAAGCGGACGCGGGCACCTTCGCTGCGGCCGATCCAGTTGCGCTGCATCAACTTGATGGGCTCTGGCCAATCGAGACGGTCGAGGTCGTCGACCAGGCGATCGGCGTACGCGGTGATGCGCATCATCCACTGGCGCATGTTGCGCTTGAAGACGGGGAAGTTGCCGATGTCGCTGCGACCCTCGGCGGTGACCTCTTCGTTGGCGAGGATCGTGCCGAGGCCGGGGCACCAGTTGACCGGTGCCTCGGTGAGGTACACGAGCCTGTGGGAATCGACGAGTTTGCGCTGCTCGTCACGAGTGAGTGCGGCCCACTCCCGCCCGTCGGGAGTCGGTCGTGCGCCCGAAGCGAACGCCGCTTCGAGTTCAGCGATCGGGCGTGCCTTGTTCTGTGACTCGTCGTACCACGAGCCGAATATCTGGAGGAAGATCCATTGCGTCCAGCGGTAGTAGGCCTCGTCGGTGGTGCTGATGCTGCGACGTGCATCGTGGCCGAGTCCGAGACGGCGCAATTGGCGGCGCATGTTCGCGATGTTGGCGTCGGTGTTGACGCGCGGGTGGATGCCGGTTGCGATCGCATGTTGTTCGGCGGGAAGCCCGAAGCTGTCGTAGCCGAGCGAGTGGAGGACGTTGTAGCCCGTCATGCGCTTGTAGCGCGCGAACACATCTGTGCCGATGTAGCCGAGAGGGTGACCCACGTGCAGGCCGGCACCCGATGGGTACGGGAACATGTCGAGCACGAAGAGTTTCGGGCGGCCCGCGACCTTGTCGGGTTCGGCGAGTGGGCCCGCGGGGTTGGGTGCTTCGAATGTGCCGTTCGCTTCCCAGTGGTCTTGCCACTTCACCTCGATGGTGTCGGCGAAGGCGGCGTTGTACCGGTGACGGGGGGTGTCGGCAGCCATGGCGCCCAATCGTACGGGGAAGCGACGGTAGCGTGACGCCCATGTCGAGGCCGAGGAAACGCTCCAGCAGTTCCTCGGCGCACCGTTATCCGCGCGAGGCGCGCCTGAATGAGATCCTCCGCGAGGTCATCGCCGACGAACTCACCCGCATCGACGACGAGCGCCTCGAGTTCGTGACCGTCACTTCGGTCGACGTCGACGCCGAACTGAAC
>DAINNS010000136.1:0-4711 GCA_036735765.1 Ilumatobacteraceae bacterium
GGAACCCGTGGTCGATCAATCGCTTGGCGACATCATCGATCGACACGCCGGTGGTCTTTCCGAGTGGGCGCAGGTCGAGGATGCATTCGTGTGCCACTCGGCCGTTTGCGCCGCGATAGAGCACCGGGAAGGCATCGCCCAACTTTGCTGCGATGTAGTTCGCGTTCAGGATCGCGCGTTGTGTCGCGCGGCGCAGCCCGTCGCCGCCCATCATTGCGATGTACATCCACGGGATGGGCAGGATTCCCGCCGACCCGTGCGGCGCGGCCGACACGGGTCCGACGGGATGGTCGGTGCTGCGGTCGGGTGAGTTGAACTCGACGACCGCGGGCAGGAACGGTGCGAGATGTTCGCGTACGGCGACCGGTCCGACGCCGGGGCCGCCGCCGCCGTGGGGAATGCAAAAGGTCTTGTGGAGGTTGAGGTGGCTCACGTCTGCCCCGAACTTGCCGGGGGCGGCGAGGCCGACCAACGCGTTCAGGTTGGCCCCGTCCACGTACACCTGGCCGCCCGCGTCGTGCACCATTCCGCAGATTTCGACCACTGCCGCCTCGTAGACGCCGTGCGTCGACGGGTAGGTGATCATCAGGGCGGCGAGTCGATCCCCTGCAATCTCGATGTTGCGTCGCAGGTCGTCGACATCGACGTTGCCCTCTTCATCGCACTTGACGACGACGACCTTCATTCCCGCCATGACGGCACTGGCGGCGTTCGTGCCGTGTGCGGACGATGGTATGAGGCACACGTCGCGGTCGAGATCGCCGCGTGAGCGGTGATAGGCGCGGATGGCGAGAAGTCCGGCGAATTCGCCCTGGCTGCCCGCGTTGGGCTGCAAGCTGACGGCGTCGTATCCAGTGGCCTCACAGAGCCACTCTTCGAGTTGCGCGATCATCTCGAGTGATCCCTCGCGGGTTTCCTCGGGTGCGAAGGGATGCAGGGCCGCGAACTCGGGCCACGTGACCGGGATCATCTCGGAGGTCGCGTTCAACTTCATCGTGCACGAGCCGAGCGGGATCATGGTGCGGTCCAGCGCCAGATCCTTGTCTGCGAGGCTGCGCAGGTACCGCAGCATTTCGTGTTCGGTGCGGTGAGCCTTGAACGCATGGTGTTCGAGGAACGGGTCGTTGCGCAGCGAGTCGAGTGGGCTCTCGAGGGCCGAGTCCCAGAGTTTGTCGATGTGGTCCGCACAGCCGAAGAATCCGGCGATCGTGCGGATGTCGTCGCGGGTCATGGTTTCGTCGATCGAGATGCCGACGGTGTCGTCGTCGGTGTGCCGCAGGAACCAACCCTCGTTGCGTGCGATGCGCAAGATGACGTCGGCGTCGCCCTTCGGGTCGACGGTGAGCGTGTCGAACCACGACGTATTCACAACCTCGTGGCCCGCCGTCGTGAGTGCCTCGGCAAGAACCGTGGCATAGGCATGCACGCGCGACGCGATTTCGACGAGTCCTTCGCGGCCGTGCCACGCTGCATACAGACCGGCCATGTTGGCGAGGAGAACCTGTGCGGTGCAGATGTTCGATGTCGCCTTTTCCCGGCGTATGTGCTGCTCACGGGTCTGCAGGGCGAGGCGTAACGCGGGGCGTCCCCGAGTGTCGACGCTGACGCCCACGAGGCGGCCGGGGAGCGACCGGACGTGCTGTTCTCCGATGGCGAGATACGCGGCGTGCGGGCCGCCCATGCCCATCGGAATGCCGAACCGTTGGGACGTGCCGACGGCTGCGTCGAATCCGAGTTGACCGGGAGGCGTGACGAGGCAGAGCGCGAGGAGGTCGGCCGCAGCGATTGCAAGCGCTCCGACGGCGTGTGCATCGGCGACGATCCTGCGCAGCGTCTCGGCAGTCGGAACCGTGCCCGACAGCCCGGGTATCGATGCAAGAACGCCGAACGGTCGTGCGTCCACGATCTGTGACGCATCGCCGACGCGCACTTCGATCCCGAGTGGCTCGGCTCGTGTCTGGAGAACGGCGAGGGTCTGGGGAAGTACGTCGTCGACGACGAAGAAGATGTCGGAGTCGGATGTCGCCGCGCGGTGGGCCATCGTCATGGCTTCGGCTGCAGCCGTTGCTTCGTCGAGAAGCGATGCATTGGCGACGTCGAAGCCCGTGAGCTCGGCGATCATCGTCTGGAAGTTGAGGAGGGCCTCGAGGCGGCCCTGAGAGATCTCGGGTTGGTACGGGGTGTATGCGGTGTACCAGGCGGGGTTCTCGAGAACGTTGCGCTGGATGACCGCCGGCGTGATGGTGCCGTAGTAACCCATGCCGATCGCGCTGCGGCCGACCTCGTTCTTTGCGGCGAGTTCCCGCAGTTCCCGCAGGGCGGCCTGTTCGGAGAGGCCCACGCCGATCGAGAGGCCCTCGGTGAGTGCAATCACGGCGGGAACAGTCTGGCGTGCGAGGTCGTCGAGGTCGACGGCGCCGACGGTGGCGAGCATCGACGCGAGATCACTCGGGTCGGCACCCATGTGGCGGGATTCGAACTTCTCTTCACCGAAGTGGGACGGGGACAGTCGCACGGTTTCTCCTGACGGATGGATGATGTGCGCCCCCGCTGTCGGTGGGACCTGAGAGCTTCACGGCCGCAGCCGTTTTCCCCTTCGGTGGGAGAGTCGCCTCTCCGCTTTCCAGCGTGTGAGTCCCGTCGGTCCGTTGTGCCTGAGAGGTTCCGGGGCGGTTGCTCCTTCGGCGGCCGGCAAGCCGGCTCTCTCCCGTGCGGGAATTTCAGTTGTGCCCAGAACTTACATCACCTGCGGGCAGTTCTCTCTTCCTCGTACGCGGCAATTGCCGTGAGTTGAGCACCCAGGGTCGAGTCGACCCAACGCGATCCCGCCGCAACGATGCGGTCGTAGCTGGCCTGGGGCGCGGTCAGTTGGTCCTGGAAGTGGGGCATCACGTACTCGGCGAAGAGTTCGTAACTGCGCTTCGTGGCGGGCCAGTCGGCAAGGTCGGCGCCGAGGAACAGATACGCCCCGAAGCCGCCGGTCTTTTCGCGGAGGCGTTCCAGCTGTGCGATGGCCATGTCGGGCGTGCCGATGACCATGCGACCAGATTCGTTGGCGAAGTCGACGAAGTCGTCGAAATCGGTGGGTGGCGCATCGTTCGGGTCGCCGACGGGGATGATGTGTGAGAGGTAGTCGAACACCCATTGCAGGCCGTAGCGGCAGTTCTCTCGGGCCTGCTTTTCAGTCTCGGCGATGTGCATCGGGCCCATGAGGCGCCACTGGGCGCGATCAGCCACGTGACCGTGCAGGGCGGCTTCTTCCTGCCACACGTTGAAGTTGTAGTCCAGCACCTGGAACGCGGCGGGTTCGGTTGCGGCGATCGACAACAGGCCGGTGCCGTAACGACCGGCGAGTTTCGAACCCGAGGGCGAAATCGACGACGCGACCGCAACCTGAAAATTCGAGTACGGCTTCATCTGGAGAACGGCTTCTTCGCAGACGAACCAATCGGTGTGCTTGGTCACCGTCTCGCCACGGAAGAGACGCATGATGACGTCGAAGGATTCCTCCATGCGTGGGCGTTGCATCTGCGGAGGGATACCCAGCATCGCGGCGTCGCTCGTCAGCTGGCCCGGGCCCGCACCGAACATCATCCGTCCCCGCGTCAGGTGATCGAGCATCACGATGCGGTCGGCGAGGATCAGCGGATGGTGGTAGGGAAGTGAGTTGACGCCCGTACCCAACTTGATGTGCGACGTGCGCTGCGCCGCGGCAGCAATGAACACCTCGGGGGACGCGATGAGTTCCGAGCCGGCACTGTGGTGCTCGCCGATCCACGCCTCGTCGTAGCCCAACTTGTCGAGCCATTCGATGAGCTCAAGATCGCGGTGGAGCAGAAGCGTCGGGTTCACACCCGTCTTGTGCATGGGCGGAAGAAAGATGCCGAAACGCATGCGCAATTCTTACTCGACTGTTCCGTAGGCCCCGGCATGGCCCTCGGCGGACTGTGTCGCGCGAGCCTCATTGACGCTGTCGCGAACCGCGTCGACGCTGGCCCGCAACGCCGCGATGAACTCGTCGACGACCTTTTCGTGGTGTGCACTCACGGTCATGTGCAAGGTCTCCGGTGGTGACTGCCGGTCGACCCACCAGCCGCGAGCCGCGAGCGCATCAGCGACGGCGTGCGCGGGCACCGCCGGGTCGGCCGAACCGATGCAGATCAGCGTCGAATCCGGTTTCGTCATGACGAAAAGGGGAGAGACCGAGTCGATGGCATCGGCGAGGAGGAGAGTGGTGGCGCGAGTGCTGGTCGCCAATGCCGCGTATCCATCGCGGCCGAAGTGGTTGATCATCGCCCACGACGAAGCGATAGGTCCTCCGCTTTTCGTGCCGAGTACACCCGAACTGCCGTATAAACCGCCGAGCCAGTTGTCGGTGACGAACACCTGCTTGTCGCGCAGTTCGCGCGAGCGATAGAGGATCACGCCCGCACCCTTCGCGGCGTAGCCGTACTTGTGCAGGTCGACGGAGATCGACGTGACGCCCTCGACGCGGAAGTCGAAGCCGACCTCGCCGTTGGCAAACGGATCGAGAAAGGCGAGAACCATTCCACCGATGCACGAGTCGACGTGCAAAGGAATCTCGCGGGATGACGCGATCGCACCGAGCTCGTCGATCGGGTCGACGACGCCCTGCGGGTACTGCGGCGCAGAGGCCACCATGAGGATGGTGGAGGAGTCGACGGCATCGCGCATCGTTGCCGGGTCGGCC
>DAINNS010000136.1:4721-4935 GCA_036735765.1 Ilumatobacteraceae bacterium
AGTGCGGTCCGACTGGCGGGCCGCACTGCCACGCGGCGGCTCTCGACGCCGAAATAGGCACACGCCTTTTCGAAGGCAGCGTGGGCCGATGTCGGAAGGACGATGTTCGGGCGCTCGACATCGGGTCGGGCTTGCTTGGCCGCGTAGACGACCATGAGAAGGCTCTCCGTGCCGCCGGAGGTCATGAAGCCCGCCGCGCCGGCCGGGGCGTGAA
>DAINNS010000137.1:0-3398 GCA_036735765.1 Ilumatobacteraceae bacterium
GCAAAGATCACCGCGGCACCGGGCAAGCGTGCGGATCTTTCGCGAGAACTCATGAAGGCCCAGGACCACGTCGCGAAAGAGGCGGGAACGATCCACTACATCCTGAATGAGGATGCAACCGACGAGAACGTCCTGTGGATGTGGGAGATGTACACCGACCAAGACGCTCTCATGTCGCACATGGGCGCACAGTGGTTCAAGGACTGGGGTCCGTCGCTGGCGCCGTTCATGGGCGGCCGTCCCGAACTGATTTTCGTGAAGCCCCTCGGCGGCAAGGGCTGCTAGGGAACGTTGGCGACGTATCTCGACAAGATCGTCGCGCACCATCGCGCCAGAGCGGCCGACGACGGGCGTTCACTCGATGATCTTGTCGAACGTGCGCGGGCCATGCCGGCGACGCGTGGTTTCGCGGCCTCTTTGAGGCGGGCAAGTACCGAGCATCTCGCCGTCATAGCCGAGATCAAGCGTCGATCGCCGTCGAAAGGCGATCTCAATCCGGGTCTCGTAGCCGGTGATCTGGCAGCGCGCTACGAGCAATGCGGGGCAAGCGCGATGTCGGTTCTCACCGATCAGCCCCATTTCGGCGGTTCGGTCGATGATCTGCGCGAGGCCCGTGCAGCCTGCGGGCTTCCCGTCATCCGAAAGGACTTCACAGTCGACGCCCGCGACGTCTGTGACGCTCGCTTGATGGGTGCCGACTGCGTCCTCTTGATCGTCGCTGCGTTGTCGCCGGGCGAAGTGAACGAGTTCCACGGTGTTGCAACCTCGGTGGGTCTCGATGTGCTGGTCGAGATTCATGACGAGGCCGAACTCGACGTAGCGCTGGACGCGGGCGCAAAGCTGATCGGCGTGAACCAACGCGACCTCGTGACCTTCGCCGTCGATCACGAGCGTGCCGTGCGTATGGCGGGACTCATGCCCGAAACGGTGGTCCGTGTCGCCGAATCTGGGGTCCGTGGAGCCCAGGACGCCGCAAGTTTGCGTGCCGCGGGCTACGACGCAGTGTTGGTCGGGGAGAGCCTCGTCACATCGGGTGACGTCTGTGCATCACTCCGTGCACTGCAGGTCCCGTAGTACCTTCGGAGTCGGTGTTCATCAAGATCTGCGGGATCACAACCGAGGACGACGCTTTGCTGGCCGTCGCGATGGGGGCCGATGCCGTGGGCTTCGTTTTCGCTCCGTCGCCGCGCCAGATCGCCGTCAAGCGGGCATATGACATCAGTCGGCGGTTGCCGCCAGAGATCCTCACGGTGGGGGTGTTCCGTGACGAGCATCCGAACCGTGTCATCGAGATGGTGCACGACGCAGGGCTGAAAGCCGCGCAGTTGCACGGTCACGAATCGCCCGCCGACGTAGCCGCGGTCAGCGCGAGCGTTCGGTTCGTCGTGAAGGCCGTCGTTGCCGGATCGACCGACGCTCGCCATGCCGACAAGTTCGGCACGGGCCTCGTGCTGCTCGATGCCCCCGCGCCCGGGTCGGGGAAGGTGTTCGACTGGTCGCTCGCCGGCGACGTTGCCACGGGTCCCCGCATCATCCTCGCGGGGGGTCTCACGCCCGACAATGTCGCCGATGCAATCACCCAGACCCGTCCGTGGGGAGTCGACGTGTCGAGCGGCGTCGAAAGCGAACCGGGACGGAAGGATCCCCGTTTGCTGCGCACGTTCATCGCTGCGGCACGTGCGGCCGCCCCACTGCCGTACGTCGGCCCGGATGACATGCCCTATGACTGGCAAGACGACCTCTGACGTTCACGGGACGAAGGTCGTAATTCACCGTAAACGAATCGCCCCTCGCGGGAGTTGCCTGCGAGACTGAGTTCCATGAGCGTGATGGTCGAGCCCGACGGGTCGGGACGTTTCGGTCAGTTCGGTGGCCAGTTCGTTCCTGAGACACTCGTTCCTGCCTGCCAGGAACTCGAGGTCGGTTTTCGCGAGGCCTGGAACGACCCGTCGTTTCGCGCCGAGCTGGATCACCTGTTGCGCACGTACGCGGGGCGTCCTTCGATTCTCACCGAGTGCAACAACCTCGGGCGTCAACTCGGCATTCGTCTCCTGTTGAAGCGGGAAGACCTGAATCACACCGGTTCGCACAAGATCAACAACGTTCTCGGCCAGGCACTTCTCGCCAAGCGAATGGGCAAGAAGCGAATCGTGGCGGAAACCGGTGCCGGCCAACACGGAGTCGCGTCGGCAACGGCCGCCGCTCTCTTGGGACTCGAGTGCAAGGTTTACATGGGTGCGGTCGACATGGAGCGACAAGCCCTGAACGTGTTTCGTATGCGTCTTCTCGGTGCCGAGGTCGAGCCGGCAACATCCGGGAGTCGAACCTTGAAGGACGCCGTCAACGAAGCGATGCGTGACTGGGTTGCGACCGTGGAAACAACTCACTACTGCCTCGGTTCCGTGATGGGTCCGCACCCGTACCCGTGGATGGTTCGTCAATTTCACCGTGTCATCGGAGACGAGGCGCGTGAACAATGCCGCGCGGCGACCGGCGCCGACCCCGACGTCGTCGTTGCCTGTGTGGGAGGCGGTTCGAACGCCATCGGCATCTTCTCGGGCTTCGTAGACACGAAGGCTCGGCTCGTCGGTGTGGAGCCGGCTGGCGGTGCGGCGGTTGGACGCGGTGTGCCGGGTGTCGTGCACGGAATGAAGAGTTATCTCATGCAAGACGAACACGGGCAGGTTCAGGAAGCACATTCGATCAGCGCTGGCCTCGACTATCCGGGCGTCGGTCCGGAACATTCGTATCTCTCCGAGATCGGTCGCGCGGAGTACCCGTCGGTGACCGACGATGAAGTGATCGGTGGATTCAGTCTCCTCGCCAAGACCGAGGGAATCATTCCGGCACTCGAGTGCGCACACGCTCTGGCATGGATTGCCCGTGAAGCACCGAACATGGCGGGCCAGACGGTTCTCATGAACCTCTCAGGTCGCGGCGACAAGGACGTCGCGCAGATGATGGACATCCTCGCGTGACCGGACTCGAAGCGCACCTGCGTGCACGCAGGGCGGAGGGACGAAAGTTGCTCGTTCCCTATGTGACCGGTGGTCTCGAGAACTGGAAGGAAGGGATACGCGCAGCCGTCGCGGCGGGTGCAGATGCCGTCGAGGTTGGTATTCCGTTCTCCGATCCCGTGATGGACGGGCCCGTGATTCAAGAGGCCTCGCAGCGGGCTCTCGATTCGGGGGCGACGCCACCGGCGATCATCGCCGAGATCGCAACGCTCGACGTGCAAGTTCCGATCGTCGTGATGCTCTACTACAACACGGTTTTTCGCACCGGCCACGAACGTTTTGCCGCAATGTGTCGACAGAACGGGGTGGCGGGTGCGATCGTTCCCGACCTTCCGCTCGAAGAGGCCTCGGACTGGTGTGCCGCCGCGGATGCGGCGGGGG
>DAINNS010000137.1:3408-4896 GCA_036735765.1 Ilumatobacteraceae bacterium
CGAAGCCGTTCGCCGCGAAGGCCCGCGCCTCGGCGAGGGTCGAGACGGTGATGCTCGCCGCGCCGACTGCGCCCGACGAACGTCTTCCGCGAATTGCCGCCCGCGCTCGTGGCTTCGTCTATGCGGTCGGTCTCCTCGGGATCACCGGCGAGCGTGCCGCACTCGCGAACACGGCGACGGCCATCGCTCGTCGCGTCAAGTCCGTGACCGACCTTCCGGTGCTCATCGGCGTCGGAGTCTCGAACGCGCAACAGGCCAGCGAGGCTTGCCGCGTGGCCGACGGCGTGATCCAAGGGGCCTCCGTCGTGCGACGACTCATGGAGTCGGGACCAGACGCGGTCGGGGACTACATCGCAGAGGTGCGGGCCGCAATCGATGCGAACTAACGTCGCGGCATGCTGAAAGCCGGCGACGTAGCCCCCGCCATCGTTCTTTCCGACCAGAACGGGAAGACCGTCGACCTCGCGAAGGTCGGCAAAAAGAAAGTTCTGGTGTACTTCTATCCGAAGGCGGACACGCCGGGATGCACAGCCCAGTCGTGTGGTCTGCGCGACGTGAAAGACCAGATCGGCCGGACGATGATCATCGGTGTCAGTCCCGACAAGCCGGAGAAGTTGAAGAAGTTCGATGACAAGTACGCGCTGGGCTTCACCCTCCTCGCGGACACCGAAAACAAGGTCGCCAAGGCGTACAAGGTGTGGAAGAAGAAGAGCATGTACGGCCGTGAATACATGGGTATCGAGCGGTCGGCGTTCCTCATCGGTGCCGACGGTGTCGTTCTCGAGGCGTGGTACAAGATTTCGCCGAAGGACACTCCCGCGAATCTGTTGCGTGCCCTCGGAAAGTAGGGCAGTCGTGTCGTTGCGTTCACCGGCTGACGTGCTGCCGCACCGCCCGCCGTTTCTCTTCATCGATGAGGTGAGCGAGCTCGTCGACGGACCCTCTGCGCGGGGCTCGTGGTCGCTCTCCGGCGACGAGTGGTTCTTCTCGGGACATTTCCCCGGCCGACCAACTCTGCCCGGGGTCCTCATGTGCGAGGCGATCGCACAGTTGGGTGCCTATGTCGTTTTGTCCGACCCGAAGATGGCGGGCAAGTTGCCGCTTTTCGGAGGCCTCGATGCCGCCCGCTTCCGCCGTCAGGTGGTTCCCGGTGACACGCTCAGCCTCGAGGTGACTCTCGGTCGGATGTCGTCGCGAGCCGGAAAGGGTAGTGGTCGCGCTCTCATCGGCGATGCCGTGGCGTGCGAGTGCGATTTGATGTTCGTGCTGGTCGACGCCTGAGAAGAGACCTCAGGCGCCCGGTCCGAGAATGACCGATCCGTTGTGGCCGCCGAATCCGAAGTTGTTCGACATCGTGGGCCCGGGCGTCCAAGCGCGAGGGGCGCCGACGACGAGGTCGATGTCGAGTTCCGGATCGAGCGCGGTGGTGCCTGCCGTCGGCGGAACAAGTTTCTTCTGCATCGACATCAGAACTGCGGCGGCCTCGAG
>DAINNS010000138.1:0-4848 GCA_036735765.1 Ilumatobacteraceae bacterium
GGCCCCACCAGGTGCGCAAGCCAGTGATTGCTGCGATCAACGGCCATGCCGTCGGTGTGGGCATCACGTATCCGATGTTGTGCGACATTCGCATCGTCTCGGAGACGGCGAAGATCCAGTACGCGATGGTGCGCCGTGGCGTGATTCCCGAACTCGGGTCGCATGCTCTTTTGCCGCGGGTCATCGGTTTCGCGAAGGCCGCCGAACTGATGTTGACGGGACGGCAATTCCTCGGTGCCGAGGCGGTCGAATTGGGCCTTGCCTCGCGGGCCGTGCCGGCCGAGGAAGTCTTCGCGGTTGCGATGGAAATGGCGCGAGACATCGCCGTGAACGTCGCACCGGTGTCGGCGGCGCTGGCGAAGAAGCTGATGTGGGACGGTCTCAATACGCCGGTCGACACGATGCTCGCACTCGAGTCGTCGTTGCTGCCAGCCCTCGCATCGATGCCGGATTCGGCCGAGGGCGTGCGCGCATTCTTCGAGAAGCGTGAGCCGCGCTGGCAAGGGCGGGTGTCGCAAGACGTGCCCGATGTAAGTTTTTGAATCGATCAGGGGGGAACATGGCTGGTGAAACGACACATGTCGGACTCACGTCACGCGAGGTGCAGGACGATCCGTTTCCGTATTACCGCGAGAAGATGTCGAAATGTCCCGTGTGGCATGAAGACGACATCAATCTCTACGTCATCGGTGGCCACGAAGAGGCGCGCGCGGCACTCGGCGACCTGAAGACGTTCTCCAGCAAGCCTGCGGCCGGAAACCGGGCGGTGAAACCCGAGGTCGTCATGGCGTACATGGGGGTTCTGCAGGAAAAGGGTTGGGTGCACACGCCGATCCTCCAACGCGTCGACCCACCCGAACACGGTCGCGCGCGCAAGATCCTGAACCGCGTGTTCACGCCCGCGCAGGTGAAGGCCTACGTCCCCGAGATCGAGGAGATCACCCACCGGCTGGTCGATTCGATGCTCCATCGCGGTGAGTGCGAGTTCGTGAAGGACTTCGCCTTGCCCTTGCCCGGACGGTTCATCGCGCGGCACCTTGGTTTGGATGACGACGAATACCCGAGGTTCCGTCGCTGGGCCGAGGCCATGTTGTCGCTGGCGCAGCGCAACGACATGACGGTCGAAGAAGCCATCGTCGAAGCGAACATCGAGGTCGAAGAACAGCACTTCGTCGTCGCCGAGTTCGAAAAGCGTCGCCAGAACCCCGGTGGCACCGATCTCATCTCGCTGATCGTGCACGCACACGGCGACGATGAAGAAGCCTTCACAACGACCGAGCTCATCACGTTGATGCATCAACTCATCACGGGCGGATTCGAAACCACTACTGGTGCGCTGTCGGCGGCGATGTTGTTGCTTCTGCGTCATCCCGACCAGATGCAGTTGTTGCGCGACGACCGGTCGCTGATGCCGAACTTCATCGAGGAAGTGTTGCGTTACGACGCACCCGTGCAGGGCCTGTGGCGTTCGGTGCAATGTCCCGTCAACATCGGTGGGGTCGATATCCCCGAGAAGTCGGCCGCGATGGTGCGCTACGGGGCCGCCAACCGCGACCCTCGCGTATTCGAGAACCCCGACGTTTTCGACATCCGTCGCCCGAACGCGAAGAACCATGTCTCCTTCGGATTCGGGGTGCACTTTTGTCTGGGGGCGGCCCTCGCGCGCCAGCAGATGTCGTCGGCCTTCAACATCATCCTCGACCGGGTATCCGACCTCGAACTGGCCAAGCCCCTCGAGTACCCCGTGTACGACCGCAGCTTTTTCCTCCGACCCATGCGGGAGTTGCACCTGAAGGTACGGTAGGGACAGGAATAAACGGAGGGACAACATGGCTGACACCCGCGACGAACTCATTCGCATGGCCAAGCGCACGATGCAGGGCCTGAACGAGAACAAGGGCGAACTGGTCGACACCCAGTACCGCGTTCCCGTCGAGTACTACTTCGACCAGGAACGCTGGCAGCAGGAAGTCGACCGCATCTTCAAGCGTTTGCCCCTCGTTCTCGGTTTCTCCTGCCAGATGCGCGAGGTGGGGTCGTACTCGGCCGTCACCGTGCTCGGCGTGCCGGTGCTCATGGTGCGCGGCAGCGACGGCGAAATGCGCGCGTTCTTGAACGTGTGTCGTCACCGCGGTGCGCAGGTCGCCGAGGCGGGTTGCGGCAAGGCCCGTCGCTTCACCTGCCCGTACCACGCGTGGAGCTACAACACCCAGGGCGACCTGGTGGGCATCTTCGAGGCCGAGGCCTTCGGTGAAGTCGACCGCAACACCCACGGTCTCACGGCCCTTCCCGTCACCGAGCGCGCCGGCATCATCTGGGTCACGCTGACGCCGAATTCGCGTCTCGACCATGACGCCTTCTTCAAGGGTTACGACAAGATGCTCGAGCACCATCACTTCGCCGACTGCCACTACGCGGGCGGTCAGTCGATCACCGGTGCGAACTGGAAGGTCGCATACGACGGCTATCTCGACTTCTACCACCTGCCGATTCTCCACAGGAACACCTTCGGCCCGGACACTTCGCCCAAGGCGCTATTTGAGGCGTGGGGTCCGCACCAGCGCCTGATGGCTCCCGACAAGCGCACCTCGGTCAACACTCTCGAAGGCACGCCCGAGTCGGAATGGCCCGAAGACAAATTGGTCTTCGGCGTGTGGACGATCTTCCCGCACGTGTCGATCGCGGCCTTCGACGCCGAGGGCAAGGTCTACATGATCTCGCAGCTGTTCCCCGGCGACAGCCCCGACGAGTCGGTGACCACGCAGCACTTCCTGCACACCCAGCCCCTCACCGACGCCGTGAAGGAGTCGATGGTGAGCCGTATGGCCTTCATGGTGAAGGTCGTCGAAGACGAGGACTACAAGACGGGCAAGGAAATCCAGCGTGGCATGCGCTCGGGCGCGATGTCGCACGTGACGTTCGGCAAGAACGAAGGTGGCACGCAGGCGTTCCACAAGTGGGTGCAGGCCATCATCGAGGCCGACGACGACCAGTTGTCCGACATGTTCTCGGCCGGCATCGGCACCAAGTCGAACTGAAACCCACGATGTCCGACGCGACGTTCAACTTCCAGGATCTCTACCACGTCGGGGTTCGCACCGCGAACATCGAAAAGGCAATGTCCGAGCTCGGCAAGAGCCTGCGCATCACGTGGGCCGAACTGCAGGTTCGCGAACAGCCGTGCTACCTGCCGGGTAAGGGGATGACATCGTTCCCGCTGAAGTTCACGTACTCGTGCGAAGGTCCTCAACACGTGGAACTGCTCGAGAGCGTTCCGGGTGCGCCTTGGTACGGAAACGATGCTCCCGGTGTGCATCACATGGGTATGTGGGTCGACAATGTGAAGGCCACGACCGATCGCTTCCTCGCCGAGGGTTGGACTCTCGAGGTGTGCGGCGCGGCTCCGGAAGACGGTTACGGATCTTTCAGCTACGTGCGCGCCCCGTCGGGGTTCCTGCTCGAGCCCGTCACCAGTGCCGCAAAGCCAATGTTCGAACAGTGGTGGGCCGGCGGTCCGCTCGGGCCTCCCGCGAAAAAGTAATCAGGCTACCACGCCGACTGGTCTGTCGCCGCGGACGGTGATGCGGTGCATGAGGCGCGGTTCGGTGTAGTCCGCGGCCGCGTAGTGCGACGTCGATCGGTTGTCCCACATCGCAACGTCACCTTCCTGCCAGACCCATCGCACCACTCGTTCGGGCTGGACGGTGTGCTCGTAGAGCATCTGGAGAAGTGCGCGACTGAGGTCGATGCCGAAACCCTCGATGTAGGCCGTGAATGTGGGGTTGACGAACAGGCCCTTTTCGCCCGACTCGGGGTGCACGCGCACGACGGGATGGCGCACCGGTGCGAGGTTCGACAGTTTCTGGCGATTTTCGCCGGTCTTGTCTTCATCGCGGAAGCGGCTGAAGGTTCCGCTCGAGTCGTGAATCGCGTAGAGCCCGTCGAGCATGTCGCGTAGTTGCTCGGGCAGGGTGTTGTATGCGTCGATGAGGTCGGCCCACAGTGTGTCGCCGCCGTACGACGGGATCTTCTTCGCGCTGAGAATCGACGCGAGCGGGGGAGTCTCGGAGAAGGTCACGTCGGTGTGCCAGCGGTTGTTGTAGCTGGTGCTCTTGCCGTTTGTCGTGCCGCGGTCGCCCACACCCAACTTGTAGTCGAGGCTGTCGAGGACGAGAACCTCGGGGTGTGCGTCGTCGAGACCGCCAACCAGCGGGTGGGCCGGAGTGAGCTCACCGAACGTCCGCCCGAAGGCCACTTGCTGGGTGGGAGACAGGTGCTGGTCGCGGAAGAAAATCACGCGGTGGCGCACGAGGGCCGCGCGAATGTCTGCGATCGTTGCAGGCGAGATGTCGGTCTTCAGGTCGACGCCGTCGATGCGCGCGCCGATGGTGCCGGTGAGTCGAACCACGTCCACGGCGCCGAGACTACTGTCGGATCCATCGGACGAACGTTCCTGCGACGCGTAGCCTCGATCACGGGCGTGGCATTGCTCGCTCTTGTCATGCTCGGCACGTGGCCGATCTGGTTGGTGATCACGGTCCTCTTCGACGCGGTGCGTCGCAAGTGGCGCCTGCCCACCCTGCGACTGGTGGCGTTCGCGCTGTGTTGGGCCTGGATCGAATTGGCCGGGGTCGTTGCAAGTCTGTTGCTCTTCACTGCAGGTCAGGGTCGCAACTTGCGGGCGCACTTCGGTTTGCAGCGATCGTGGGCAGGTGCCCTGATGTCGGCCCTGCGCCTGACGGTGGGCATTCGTATCGTCGTCGAGAACCCCGCGGTGTTGCGGCCG
The DNA here is from genome assembly GCA_036735765.1 of Ilumatobacteraceae bacterium. Taxonomy (GTDB): domain Bacteria; phylum Actinomycetota; class Acidimicrobiia; order Acidimicrobiales; family Ilumatobacteraceae; genus F1-20-MAGs119. The sequence continues at coordinate 4,787 of DAINNS010000138.1, forward strand.
GGGCCAATTCTCGTGTTCTCCCGCCACGCGAGTCTCGCCGACTCTTTGGTGTCCGCCTACGC
>DAINNS010000139.1:0-4828 GCA_036735765.1 Ilumatobacteraceae bacterium
TGTCGGGGTCGAGCGGCTGGCACGACCGAACGTCCCAGACGTCGACGTTGAAGTCGGTGCCCAGCGATTCGACGGCTTTCAGCGCGTTGCCGACCAACTTGCCGATCGCAAGCACGCAGACTTTGGTATCGGGCATCGAGATGCCGGAACCCGATTGCGTGACCAGTCGACGTGCGTTGAGCCCGCTGCCGACGTTGGTGTCGTCGACGTTGCGTGCCGTGCCCTTCGGATAGCGAATCGCCACCGGGCCCTCGTCGGCAAGGGTCATTGCATCGTGGAGCATTTGCTGCAGTTCCTGGGCCGACGACGGCGCGAGGACGCGCATCCCCGGCACCTTGCAGAGAAGCGTCATGTCGTACACGCCGTGGTGACTGGCGCCGTCGTCGCCGGTGATGCCCGCACGGTCGAGGCAGAACACGACGGGCAGCTTGTGCAACGCAACGTCGTAGACGACCTGGTCCCACGCGCGCGAGAGGAACGTGCTGTACACCGCGACGACCGGGCGGAGACCCGACATCGCCATGCCGGCTGCCGCGGTGACCGCGTGCTGTTCGGCAATGCCGACGTCGAAGAAGCGGTCGGGGAAGCGACTCTCGAAGGGCAACAAACCCGTGGGTCCGGGCATGGCCGCGGTGATGGCGACGATGCGCGGGTCGACGTCGGCTTCTTTCAGCAGTGCATCGGCGAAGGCCTGCGTGTAGCCGGTGAGAACGGCCTTTGGCGGGCCGCTCTGCGGGTCGAACACGGGGGCGTCGTGCAGGTGCTTTTCGTCGTCGTCCTCGGCGGGTGAGTATCCGCGGCCCTTTTGCGTGACGACGTGCAGAAGCACCGGACCTTCGGCGGAGCGCTGTTCGGCCGAACGCAACGCGCGCTCGACGGCTTCGACGTCGTGGCCGTCGATGGGACCGATGTAGCGCACACCGAGTGCCTCGAAGAATCCCGGTGGTTGCAGGAACTCTCGAACCGCGGCCTTCACCGCTTCGACACTGCGTTCCGCCTGACGACCGACAGCGGGCAGATCGCGCAGGAACTGTTCGATACGACGTTGACGACGCACGTAGGTCGGGTTGAGTCGGATGTTGGTGAGCGTTGATGCCAACTTGTCGGCGATCTTGTCGGCGAGATGCACGTCGCGCTCTTCGGTTTCATCGTCGTCGGTCGCGCTTGCCGACACGGTGAGTTGCGAGATTGTCGGCGCGTAGCTGCGGCCGTTGTCGTTCAGCACGATGACGACGCTGCGTCCCGAGTGGCCGAGGTTGTTCAACGCTTCGTATGCGAGGCCGCCCGTCATCGAACCGTCGCCGATGACCGCGACGATGTGTCGGTGATCGGGGGTCGACCCATGATGCAGTGCATGGTCGCGGGCAACGGCCATGCCGTAGGCATACGACAGCACGGTCGACGCATGGCTGTTCTCGATGAAGTCGTGGTTGCTCTCGCTACGGCTGGGGTATCCCGACAATCCCTGCGCCTGGCGCAGTCGCGAGAACTCGGCGGCGCGACCGGTGACCAACTTGTGCACGTAGGCCTGGTGTCCGGTGTCCCACAGAATCGCGTCGGTGGGACTGTCGAAGACACGGTGGAGGGCGAGGGTGAGTTCGACCGCGCCGAGGTTCGAACCGAGGTGACCACCTGTTTCCGAAACGGCCTGCACGATGAAATCGCGGATCTCGCCGGCAAGGTCGTTCAACTGCTCGTACGAGAGTCCACGCAGGTCGCTCGGAGCCTTGAGATCAGCGAGTTTCATGGCGACATGACGCTATCGCCCGCCGGTGACACGAGGGGTACTGTGACCCCATGCAGGTGCCCAACTTCTCACTCGCCGGCAAGACCGCGCTCGTCACGGGCGGCAACGGCGGAATCGGCCTCGGTTTTGCGCGCGGCCTCGTCGCCAACGGCGCAAACGTCGTGATCTGGGGCACAAACGCCGACAAGAACGCGGCGGCCGTGGCAGAACTGACTGCTGTTGCGAGTGGGGTCAACGGTGGTCGCGTGGCATCGCGCGTGTGTGACGTCGGTGACCAGGATCAGGTCGCGGCGGGTTTCGCCGAAGCAGCTGCCGATTTCGGTCGCATCGACGCGGTGTTCGTGAACGCGGGCATCGCCGGTCGCGGCATTCCGTTCCATGAGATGCCCGCTGAGGAATGGCACCGCGTCATGCGCGTGAACCTCGACGGCGCGTTCTTCACCGCCCAAGAGGCGTGCCGCCACATGATGCAGGCCGGCGGCGGATCGATCGTCTTCACCACCTCGGGTTCGGCGCTCTACGGAGCCGCACGCTCGCAGCACTACGGCGGCTCGAAGGCTGCACTGCTGTCGATCTCGAAGGCGATCGCCGTCGAGTTCGCCCGCTACGGCATCCGCAGCAACTGCGTGCTGCCCGGCTGGATCGAAAGCGACATGACGCACCGCCAGTTGGAGAGCGACGCGTTCAAGGCGAAGGTGTTGCCGCGCGTTCCGATGCGACGCTGGGGTGAAGCCGACGACTTCAGCGGAGTCGCGGTGTACCTCGCGAGTGATCTCTCGTCGTACCACTCGGGTGATTGCATCACCATCGATGGTGCGTACCACTCATTCTGAGAACTAGGTCGTTTGCAGCGACCGTTCGTGGCGGGTGTCGAGACGACGTTGATTCCAGCGGTGCAACCACGTGCCCAGACCGAAACCAACCAGCAGGAACAACTGTCCGCCCACACCATCGATCCAGTAGTGGTTGGCGGTGACGACGATGCAGAAAAGCGTCGTCGCCGGATAGAGGAGCACTGCAGCCTTCACCCACCGTCGTCGGGCGAGTGGCCACATCGCGAACGCGCACCAGCTGGCCCAACCGATGTGCAGGCTCGGCATCGCCGCGTACTGGTTCGACACCTTCGCCGCGGCGCCCGAGCTGAAGTCCCATGGCCCGCCGTAGACGTCGAGGGTGTCGACAAAACCGAAGTTCTCCTTGCCCTTGTTGACGCCGCGTTCGGGTGCCTCGATGCATGCGCCACCGTGGCCGACGGGTGGGCATGGCGCATCGAGAAGGCGCGGCGGCATCAACGGAAACATTGCAAAGCCGATGATGGCGAGACCAGTCGTGATGGCAAGCGTGTTGCGCCATTGTGGAAAGACGTCGGGGCGTTTCAGATAGAGGACGATGAACACCCCGATCGTGACGAAGAAGTGCGCGGTGCCGTAGTACGTGTTCAGCAACTGGATGAACCAGCGATGAGCGAGAAATACCTCCTGCACGGATTCTTCGTGGAACAGACCCATCCACCGTTCGAGTCGAATGACCCGCATCGCATTGGTGAAGGCCCGCACGGGTATTTCCTGGCCGTTCACGATGTCCGAACCGAACTGGTTGCGGGTGAATGTGTAGATGGAATAGAAGACGCCGATGATCAGCGTCTCCTTCCACCAGCGGCGTTGGTGGATGCGGCCAACGGGGCTGAGGTCGACCTCCCGTGTGATGTCTCGATCTCGGGCCACGACAGGAAAGGTTAGGCAAACAGGCAAGTAACGTCAGCACCCATGAGCAGCCCTTTCCTCGACCAAATCGGCACCGACACAATCGAACGGGTTCTCGCCCGGGGCCGCAGCACCGGCGCCGAGTTCGCCGAAATCTTCATCGAAGACAAGCGTTCGACCTCGGCCGGTTTCGACGACGGCAAGGTCGAACAGGTCACCTCGGGCCGCGACCGCGGTGCGGGAATCCGCGTCGTGCACGGTGAAACAACGGGTTTCGCGCACACGGCCGACCTTTCCGAGGCGGGCCTTCTCGCGGCCGCCGAAGCCGCGGCCGTCGCCGCTCGCCAAGGCAAGGGTGGCGTGGTCAAGGTCGCCCTCGGCGCGGAAGTCAGCCAGCGGGTGAACAACGTGGTCGAGTTTCCCGACACCGTCGCCAAGTCGCGCAAGGTGGAACTTCTTCAGCGCGCCAACGACGCCGCGCGCAGCGTCGACGGATCCATCGTGCAGGTGTCGGCGGGTTACGGCGACAGCGTGCGCCACATCCTCGTCGCCAACAGCGACGGCGTTCTCGCCTCCGACCGTCAGGTGCGCACGCTGTTCCGCGTCAGCGCCGTGGCAACCGGCGATGCCGGCATGCAAACCGGTTACGACTCGATGGGCCGCACCATCGGTTTCGAACTCTTCGACATGGAAGACGTCGAATCGCTTGCCGTCGGTGCCGCCCGTCAAGCAGTGACGAAGCTGCGCGCGCGTCCTGCACCGTCGGGTTCGATGCCCGTCGTCATCAAGCGCGGAAGCGGCGGAGTGTTGTTCCACGAGGCGTGCGGCCACGGCCTCGAAGCAGACCTCGTGGGCAAGGGCGCCAGCGTGTACCGCGGCAAGGTCGGCGAACTCGTTGCATCGCCGCTCGTCACTCTCATCGACGACGGCACGATGACCACCGAGTGGGGCTGCATCGGCATCGACGACGAAGGCCACCGCAGCCAGTCGAACACGCTCATCAAGGACGGCGTCCTCACCGACTACATGTGGGACTACCTGCGTGCGCGCAAGGAAGGCCGCCCGCAAAGCGGCAACGGTCGTCGTCAGAGCTACCAACACCTGCCGATGGTGCGAATGACGAACACCTTCGTCATCAACGGCGAAACCAACCCCGACGACATCGTGCGCGACACCAAGAACGGCGTCTACATCGCCAAGTTGGGTGGCGGCAGCGTCAACACCGCGACGGGCGACTTCGTGTTCGGCATGACCGAGGCCTACCTCATCGAAAACGGCGAGATCACCGAGCCACTGCGTGAGGGCAACCTCATCGGCAACGGTCCGCAGGTGTTGCGCGACATCGACCTGCTCGGCAACGACTTCGCGATGGGCAACC
>DAINNS010000140.1:0-4707 GCA_036735765.1 Ilumatobacteraceae bacterium
GCCAACGCGACGACCACCACCGCGGTGCCCACCACGACGTCGCTTCCCGCCGAAACCACCACGACGGCCGCCGCCGCGCCGTCGAGCGCGCCCGATGGCATGACCACCACGACCTTGCCCGGCGAGACGACAACCACCTCATCGACGGTGCCGCCGACAACCACGACGACGACCAGCACCACGACGACCACCAGTACGACGACAACGACCCTGCCGAAGCCGACGACAACGACGATCAAGGGTTTCACACCGTTTTCGACCACGCTCCCGCCGCGACCGGGTGGTTCCGGCTCGCAGATCACCATTCCCGAAACGGGCGGTCTTGTTCCGCGCGAAACCGGTGCGATGGAGGGTCGCGGCATCGGCCGTACGCCGATCATTCGTTTCGTCCAGGCATCCGAGCGTCTCGGTGCCCTGTGCGAGGGCGTTCCCGTCGTGACCGCGGGTGGATCGCAGAGTCTGGCGCCGCCCGACCTCGTGGTGGGCACGGTGGCGCGAGTGGTGAACCGCAAGGGGACCGCCGGTCCATTGCTGGAAGTCGACCTGGCCGCGAACCTCGGAAGTTTGAACTTCGTGCGCGTGCTCCTGTACCAGCCGGCGACGGAGATCCCACGGTGAAGCGGTTCTTTGCGATCATCGAGTCGCCCGCGACACGAACCTTTCTTCTCGGTCTCGTCGTGCTGAGTTTCCAGACGACGCTCTTCAACACGTTGCGACCGTTCGGTGTGGTTCTGCAGGTGATGCTTTTGTTCTCCTGCGCGAGTGGTGTGGCCGCGGGAAGCGAAGCGGGTGCAGTGTCGGGTTTCATCTTCGGCCTGATGTACGACATGGTGCTGACCGCGCCGATGGGTCTGTCGGCTGTCGTGTTCGGCTTCGCCGGATACATGGCCGGGGGAGTGAACGCATTCGTGCACGAGGCACGGTGGTGGGCGAAGATCATCGCGGTTGCGCTCGCGACGGCAACAGCGGTTTTGTTGTACCCAGCAGCGAGTCTCGTCGTCGGCGTTGACGGCCTTCTCGGTTCGCGCATCGTGACCGTTGCTCTTGCGTGCGCCGCTTTCAACGCTGTGTTTGCGGTTCCCGCTGCGCGCATCGCGCGGTGGGCACTGGTGAAGCCCGTTCGCCAAGCAGTCTGGGCAGAATAGGGGAATGCCGGCCACCATCTCGGGCAAGCGACTGGGCGTCCTCGGCGGCCTCGCTTTGGTTCTGCTCGGCCTCGTGTGCACGCGCACGTGGTTCTTGCAGGTGGTCGACGCCGAAGGCTTGGAGTCGCGCGTCGCCGAGGTGCGTTCGCGAACGGTGTCGTTGTTGCCCGAACGTGGCCGCATCTTCGATGTCGACGGCCGTGTGTTGGCCGACAACGAACGTGTCCTCATCGCAACCATCGACCGGTCGGTCGTGCGCAAACCCGCCGAACGCGCCGAGCTCTTCCTGCGGTTGTCGGGTGCCTTGCAAACCCCCGTGACCGAACTCGAACGGCGATACCAGAGCAAGTTGTACGACCCCTTGCAGCCACTGCCGCTGCGCGAGGGAATTTCCGAACAGACGGCGTTGTTCCTTCGTGAGCGGTCCGAGGACTATCCGGGTGTCGACGTGGAAGAAGGCTGGCGCCGCGAGTACCCGTACGCGCCGATCGGTGCGCACGTGGTCGGCTTCATGGGCGCCATCCTCGAGCGGCAGTTGCCGTACTACAAGTCGCTCAAGTATTCGCCGAACGAGCGGGTCGGCCAATACGGCGTCGAGCAAACCTACGAAAGCGTTCTCCGCGGCAAGCCGGGCTACGTGCGCTACGAGGTGAACGCGCTCGGCCAGATCATCCGCGAAATCGAACGAGTCGAACCGATACCCGGCAACGACGTGCAGTTGTCGATCGACCTCGACTACCAGCAGTTCATCGAGCAGGCCCTCGAGACGATGCTCGGCTTGCGTCGCCAGGTCGACGCGGGCACGGTGAAGCTCGAGAACGGCGACCCTGACCCGCAGTACCCGGAAGTGAACTTCTACAAGGCTCCGGCCGGTTCGGCCCTCCTCATGAACTACGACACGGGTGAAGTCGTTGCAATGGCGAGTTACCCGAACTTCGACAACCGATGGTTCAACGCAGGCATCTCGTCGACGAAATTCAAACAACTCTTTCCCGAATCGAAAGACCCCGACCAGGCGATCATCGTCAACCGGGCAGTCAGCGGTCGCTACAACCTTGGTTCCACGTTCAAACCGTTCACGGCCTTTGCGGCGCTCGACTCGGGACAGATCGCCGAGCCGTTGACCTACAAATATCGCGACGAAGGCACGTACAAACTCGAATCCATTCCCAACGGCCGTTGCCAAGAGGGGGTGAAGTGCGTCTTCAAGAACGCCTTTTGCTCGGCGACCAATACGCCGTGCCGTTACGGACCCGTCACCGTCGAGGACGCACTCGCGGTTTCCTCCGACACGTTTTTCTACAAAATCGGCGAGCAGATTCTCACCCAGCGTGGGTACCGACCCATCCTGGAAGAAGAAGTCCGCAACTTCGGCTTCGGTGCGCCAACCGGAATCGACCTGCCCTTCGAGTACGGCGGTGCCCTACCGAGCAAGGAATTGAAGGCTTCGCTGGCCGAAGCAGGTGCGATTCCGAAAGACGAAGGTCGCGCGTACTACGTGGGGGACAACGTGCAGTTCGCGATCGGCCAGGGTTTGCTCGCGGCCACGCCGATACAACTCGGCGTGTCGTATTCGGTGCTTGCGAACAACGGCCGTGTCATCACACCCCATGTCGCCAACCGGATCCTTGAGTCGGGTACTCCCGATGGTGATGCGGGCTTCGCCGACCTGTCGAAGGCGACGGTCATCGAGGACCGCACCCGTGGCGAAGTGATTCGCACCGTCGAAATGCCCCCCGAGGTGCACGACCCGATCGTGCGCGGCCTCACGCGTGTGGTGAATGGACCCGGCGTCGACTGGGACTTCTACCACAAGGCCACGGGCGAGTTTCTTTTCAAGAACTACCCGAAAAAGTCCCTGCCGATCGCCGGCAAGACGGGCACCGCGCAGGGATTCAAGAACCTTCCGTGGAACGACTCGTCCGCTTTTGCGGCGTTCAGTCTCGACCCGACGCGACCCTTCACCGCGGTCGCCTACCTCGAGAAGTCGGGCTACGGGTCACAGGCCGCAGCGCCGGTCGTGAAGTGCGTCTTCTCCGCGCTCGCGGGAGTCGTCGATCCGCAGGAAGTGATCCCGAGCAATCCGCTCGACATCAACAGCACCGCGGTGGCTCGCTCACAACGGCTGGTCAGTCCGTTGTGCCTCTCGGGTTACGGCGGCGGGGTGCGCGACTGATGGCTCTGCTCGAAGCGGTCCGCCGTCGGCCGTCTCTGTCGGGGATGGGCAACATCCGTCGCAGCATGGCCGACCCCAGTCGCAACATCGACTGGCTGCTCGTGTTCGCGGTGGCGGCTCTGTCGACCATCGGGGCGTTCGCGGTGTATTCGACGACCCGTCCACGTCTGTTGTCACGCGGGGTCGACCCGTATTACCTGCTGCAACGACAGATCATCTACATCATCGCCGCGGCCGTGGTGATGGCGCTCGTGATGGCCGTCGACTACGAGTGGTTGCGGGGGAGGGCTGAGTTCCTCTACGGCGCGTCGCTGGTCGCGTTGATGCTCGTTCTCGTGGCGGGTGCGGTGCGAGGTGGTGCGCGTCTTTCGTTCGACCTCGGCATCGTCTCGCTGCAACCAGCCGAATTCACCAAGTTCTCCTTGTTGTTGTTGCTCGCGGGTTATCTCTCGGAGGAAGAAAACGACGAACTGCCGTACCACCGGTTCATCATGACCCTCGTCATCGTCGGTGCGTCGGTCGGTCTCGTCCTCCTGCAGCCCGACCTCGGTTCGGCGACCGTGTTGCTGGCCTGCACGATGGGTCTCTTGTTGGTCGCGGGCAGCAAGGTGCGTTACATCGTGTCGATCACTTCGCTCGCGATCCTCTCGGCGACGGTCGCGGCGTGGAGCGGTGTCGTGCGTAGTTACCAGTTCCGTCGTATCGAGGCGTTCCTCAACCAGAACTCGACCGAGGAGGCATTGAAAGACGTCGTGCTGCAGGTGCGCTTCGCCAAGCGAGCGGTTGCAACGGGCGGCATCACGGGCAAGGGCTTCCTGAACGGCCCGCTCACCAACGGGGCGTTCATCCCGGTGCAGTCGACCGACTTCATCTTCTCGGCAATCGCCGAGCAGTTCGGCCTCATCGGAGCGGGCATCACCTTGTCGCTCTTCACCCTGTTGTTGTGGCGGATCTGGCGCATCGGCCGACTGTCGCGCACCCGTCTGGGTCAGTTCATCGCCCTCGGCGCCTTCTCGATGATCCTCTGGCAGACCTTCCAGAACATCGGCATGACCCTAGGAATCATGCCCGTGTCGGGCTTGCCCCTGCCGTTCATCTCGTACGGGGGATCGCACATGGTCGCCTTTGCGGCCATCGTGGGCCTCGTGCAAAGCGTCCATATGCGCCGTCTGAGGTAGGCCGCCCGATAGCCTGACCATCCGAGCGACCCTTGGTCGCACAGGATCGAGACAACATGAACCAACCTTCCGAGGGCGCGAATCAGTCCGCCAGCCCCGGGCCGAACAAGAAACGGCGCCGTGGGTCGCGCGGTGGGCGCAACCGCAACAAATCAGGGCAGTCCGGGCAGCCGGGTCAGTCGCCACGTCCGGCGGGAGAAGGCGGAGC
>DAINNS010000141.1:0-4658 GCA_036735765.1 Ilumatobacteraceae bacterium
CCCGCAACGACGATCGCAATTCCCCGGAACTCGTTCTCGCGACCCCCGACGGCGGCCTTCACGGCCGCGTGTTCACGCGGCTTGCCCCCTCGCGGCGCAGCATCGCGCGCCCTACCCCCGCGCGGCACAGCAGCTTCGCGCGACGTGCCCCCCGACGGCTTTGAACGGGGGCGGGAGGCCTGTTTTGACATGAATCAAAGGTACCAATGGGGTACCCGCCGAATCGGGAATACCCCCGGTCGGCAAAGGACGACGGCGCCTAGGGCCCGGTGAGCGGATCCGACCCGAGGATCTTGCCCGTCGGGTCGACCAGAACGGCGAACTGTCCTCCGCGCTCGGACTGGATCACGACTCGATGGAGAACCTCACCGTTCGGGCCGTCGGCGGTGATCGTGAGCGCGCGCAACAGCGAATCGGGGAGCTCTTTCGTCACCTGTTCGTACACGTCGGGCGTGAACGTCATCGACGACGCGTCGAAGGAACGCCCGTCGGCGCTCGCCGCCTCGGTTTCTTCGCGCAGTCCACCGTCTTCCCAGACGAAGTTGATCGCACTCCCCCGTCCGTCGTCGAGGAAGAGATTGACGAGATCAGGTGTCGCGTTGATCTCGAAGAAGTTCGGTTCGCCTCCCGTTGCGGCGACGACGGCCGCGACAGCATCGTCGATCTCGGCGACCCTCAACTCGGGTGAATCACTTCCGCAGCTTGCCGCGACGATCGTCGACGCGAGGATGCACGTCCAAGCAACGTCACGCCGGAAGCCGCGTCGGGTCATGTTTCCATCACGACGGGCACGATCATCGGCCGACGCTTCGTGCGCGTGTTCACGAACTTGCCCGTCGCGCGACGCACCACCTGCTCGAGTGCATCGACATTGCGTTCACCCTCGGCGAGCGACTTTTCGACCGCCTCGGCAACAGTGTCGCAGGCCTCGTCGAGCAGGTCTTCGGCCTCGGGGGCGTAGACCCAACCGCGCGTGATGATCTCGGGGCCGGTGATCACTCGGCCCGTCGAGATGTCGACGGTCACTACGACCACGACGACACCCTCTTCGGCGAGAACGCGGCGGTCACGCAGGACACCCTGGCCGACATCACCGACAACGCCGTCGACGTAGAGGTATCCCGCCGGGATGCGACCGACCGACTGAACACCGTCGTCGGTGAGTTCCACCACGTCGCCGTCTTCACACATCGTGATGTGGTTTCGCGCGACTCCCATCGTTTCCGCCAGCCGCGCATTGGCCATCATGTGGCGGTACTCACCGTGGATCGGAATGAACCACTCGGGCTGAGTGACATTGAAGTACGTCTTCAGATCGTCGGCCTGTGCGTGTCCGGTTGCGTGAACGTCGACGATCCCCGAGTGAACGACCTCCGCTCCGGCACGCAACAGCCCGTCGATCACACGGCTCACGTGCATTTCGTTTCCGGGGATCGGGTGACTGGAGAGGATCACGGTGTCGTGCTCGCCGACCTTCACCCAGCGGTTGTCGCCCCGCGCCAACAATGCCAACGCCGACATCGGCTCGCCCTGCGACCCGGTCGAGATGATGCACACCTGTTCGGGCGGATAGTCACCGATTTGCTCGATGTCGACGAGCGACTTGTCGGGAATCCGCAGAATGCCGAGGTCGCGCGCCATGCGCACGTTGTTGTTCATCGACCGACCCATCGTCGCAACGACGCGACCGTTCGCGACCGCCGCGTCAGCGATCTGCTGCACGCGATGGATGTGGCTGGCAAAACTGGCCGTGATGATGCGACGGTTGCCGTGCTCCGCGAACAGTCCACGCAGGACCTGACCCACTTCGCTCTCGCTCGGCGCGTGACCCCGTTCCTCTGCGTTCGTACTGTCGGCAAGCAACAGGCGGATGCCCGGGCCGTGCGCCAGCGCACCGAGCCGCGCCAAGTCGGTGCGGCGGCCATCGACGGGCGTGAGGTCGATCTTGAAGTCACCCGAGTGGAGGACGATTCCCTGAGCGGTGTGCAACGCCACCGCATGTGCATGCGGCACCGAGTGCGTCACAGCAATGAATTCGACGTCGAACGGCCCTATTCGTCGCGTCTCGCCGTCGGCTACCGCAACGAGTTCGGTGCGCCCCAGCAGCCCCGCCTCTTCGATACGGTGCCTGGCGAGTCCGAGTGTGACCGCCGATCCGTAGATCGGCATCGAGAGTTCACGGAGCAGGAACTGAAGACCGCCGACGTGGTCTTCGTGACCGTGAGTGGCGATACAACCGACGATACGGTCGGCGTTTTCGCGCAGCCACGTGAAGTCGGGCAGCACCAAGTCGATGCCGTGCATGTCGGGGTCCGGGAACATGAGACCGCAGTCGATGAGAACGATCTGGTCGTCCTGCTCGACGGCCATGCAGTTGCGACCGATCTCACCGAGACCGCCGAGGAAGTAGATGCGAACGCCGGGGGTGCTCAACTCGACCTGAAAGACTCGAGATTCGCCTTGACCACACGTGCGCGCTCGGCGACCCACTCGGGTGCGGGGCCCATCGGCAACCGGGCGTCACCGACGTTGAAGCCGTGCAGCTTCATCATCTCTTTCGAAGGCAGCGGGTTCGGTGCTTCTTCACCGGTTTCGTAGGCGTAGCTCTCGAGCAATGCGGCGTTCACGCGCTGCGCCTCGCCGACATTGCCCGCGAAGAACGCCTCCATCATCCGGCGGTGCTCGGGTGCGGACCAATGCGTCGCGACACCGATGACACCCACGGCTCCGACAGCGAGCAGCGGCAGGGTCAAGCCGTCGTCGCCGCTGTAGACCTCGAAATCCGCCGGCGCCTGGGCAATGACGTTCGCGGTCTCACCGGGGTTGCCACCTGCGTCCTTCAACGCGACGATGTTCTTCGTGTCCCGCGCCATCGTGACGAGGTTCGCCGTCGAGATCTTTCGGCCGGTGCGCACGGGAATGTCGTAGACGACGACGGGCAGGCTGGTAGCCGCCGCCATCGCCTTGATGTGTGCGGCGATACCCGCCTGTGACGGACGGTTGTAATACGGCCCCACGGCGAGAATGCCCGCGACACCCAACTTCGAGGCCTCTTTGGTGAGATGCACCGAGTGTTCCGTGTGGTTCGAGCCCGTTCCTGCGATCACGGGGATGGTGACCGCGGCGGAGACGGCTTCGTAGAGCGCCAGTCGTTCGGGATCGGTCAAGGTCGATGCTTCACCGGTGGTGCCGGTGACGACGAGTCCCTCGTTGCCCTGCGCTTGCAGCCACTTCGCCAGTCGCACCGTCTCGGCGACGTCGAGGTCGCCGTTCACGTCGAACGCCGTGATCATCGCCGTGATGACACTGCCGAATCGCGCCGCCATCAGAAGGAACCTTCGGCGGCGCGGTCGATGCCCTGCGTGAGGATGAGATCCTCGTGGAGTTCCATCCACACGTCGTGATAGCTACCGCACATGACGCCGGTGAACATGTTCTGCTCGCCGGCCACCACGCGCTTGGCGGTCGACTCGAGGCGTGGCACGTACGGCGCAAGACGGCCCAGCACGTCGGCCATCGCCGACACGACGGGAACCGATTCGTCCTTCATCGCGACGAGCCTTTCGACGATCGCCTTGTCGTAAGCGGAATCCGAATGGTCGTTTGGCTGGCCGTCACGCAACTGCCAGTCGCCGCACAACTCCTTGAACGCCGTGTTGATTCCGAGGAACGTCTCGTACGCACCGTGCAGCGCCGCGGTGACCGACGCCGGAGAATCGACGGCGAGGGCCTCGCGGTGCGCTTCTTTGCCCGCGGGTGTGATCTGCCACAGCGCGCGGGCCTCGCGGAACATTGCATGCTCGCGAGCGAGCAGATCCTTCAAGTGTCCTTCGGCATCGGCAACGGAGACGTCGGCGATGTCGGCGACCATGTCGACTTTTGCAAAGCCCTTGATGCGCAGGGCATGGAATGCCCGGAAAGCGGGATCGGATTGATGCGCCATAGGCGACTCAGCGTAGTGAGTCACCCGCGCGTCACGGGAACCGAAAACGTCAGTGCGGGACCGGCGGCGGTGCGTCCTTGCCGAGTTCGAACTGCAGGTACTCGTCGCCCGTGTTCTCCCAATCCTCGAATTGAATGACGCCCATCTCCTCGTACCGGTGGCGCAGCCAGCCATCGTTGCGGTCGAGGAGACCGAGCTTCTTGCAGTTCGGGACGATCTTCGCGAAGAGCATCTGCTGGAACATCGTGCGAGTCGGATCCTGGAGGACGAGGGGCACGATGTCCTTCGGCTTCACGCCCATGCGCTCCCACACCTCTTGCTGGAGGAAACGATCACGCATCCGGACGCTTGCCTCGAAAGCGAACTCCTGACGCTCTTTCATTTCCGCATCGGTCATCTCGGCGTAGGCCTCTTGGAGCGACAACACTCCGAACGCCACGTGACGAGCCTCATCGCTCATGACGTAGCGGAGAAGCTGCTTGAGAAGTGGCTCGCCGGTGAGTTGGTGCATGAAACCGAACGCGGCAAGGGCGAGACCCTCGACCATCACCTGCATGCCGAGGTAGGTCATGTCCCAACGGCTGTCCTGAATGATGTCGTCGAGCAGCATCCGCAAGTGAGCATTCACTTGGTAGCCACCGCCCAACTTCTCGTCGAGGTAACGCGCGAACACCTCGACGTGACGCGCCTCGTCGACGACCTGCGTGCTCGCGTA
>DAINNS010000142.1:0-4649 GCA_036735765.1 Ilumatobacteraceae bacterium
GCCCAACACCTGACCGGTGTTCGGGTCGGAAATCAGTTTCACGAAACCGTGCGGGTCGTTGTGGATGAGGGCCTTGGCGGTCGACGAGAACGGCACCTTGGTGACACGAATCTTGCGACCGTTCGCGAAAGCTTCGGCTTCGGCCAGGCCGACGTCGGCAATTTCTGGCTGGGTGAAGATCGCTGATGCGGCCTTGTCGTAGTCGAGATGGCGGTGCGTCGCACGGTTGGCGCCCATCACATGTTCGGCGATCTTGCGGCCCTGCATCGACGCCACCGATGACAGTGGCAACTTCCCGCTGACGTCGCCTGCTGCGTAAATGCCCTTCACGTTCGTCTCGCAGTGTCGGTCGATGTTCACGTATCCGCGCTTGTCGAGCTCGACGCCCGCAACGTCGAGGCCGAGGCCCTCGACGTTGGGCTCGGATCCGATCGCCAGAACCGCATGCGACGCGCGCACCTCGCGACCGTCGTCGCATCGTACGACGACGCCGTCACCCTCATGTTCGATCGCCGTTGCACGCGCACCCTTCAGAAGTTTCACCCCACGGTTCAGAAATGAATCTTCGAGTGCGGCTGCAGCCTCGGGGTCTTTACCCGGAAGCACCTGTTGGCGACTCACGACAAGGGTTACCTGCGCACCGAACGATGCGAACATGTGCACGAATTCCACACCCGTCACACCCGAACCGACGACGGCGATGCTCTTGGGGAACACCTTCGGTGGGTAACAGTCGCGCGTGGTGAGAATGCGCTCGCCATCGGGCTTGCACCAGTCGGGAATGCGTGGTCGCGAGCCGGTGGCGACGAGGAATGCGTCGCCACGCACGGTCTGCGCACCGTTCGAGGACGTGACCGTGACTTCGTTCGGTGCAGTGAAACGAGCCTCGCCACGAATGATGGTGACACCCTGACTCTCGAGTAGTTGGGTGGTGGTGTTCTGCAGTCGGTTGACGATGCCACCGATGCGCTCGGCCAGTGAGTCGACGTCGATCTCGACGTCGTGCTGTTCGATGCCCATGCCGGCGAATCGCTTGGTTGCGCTCATGGCGCCACCGGTGGCGATCATCGCTTTCGACGGGATGCAGTCGAGCAGGTGTGCCCCACCGCCGACGATTTCGCGTTCGATCATCACGACTTCGGCACCGAGCCGGGCCGCCCAGGTTGCCGCAGAATTACCCGCGGGGCCACCTCCGATGATGATGAACCGCAGTGCCACGGGAGAAAGGTTATCGGTCGTTGCCGACCACGTTCGGGCAATAACGCGACGGATACTCGATGTTGTCGCGCCGTTCACCGACGTACTCGAAGTGCATGCCGTCAGCCGGCGTGAAATTGCCACCCCACGCAAAGCCCCACCTGCGGAAGATGCGCACGATGCGACAGTCGAGATTCGGTGCCCGACCCTGCGCGTTCGTCGTCGTGTTCATGTCGAACGCCATTCCCCACGAATGCCGGGAGAGATAGCCGAGATCGCCCGAGATGCGGTTGAGTCGCGCATAGAAGCATCCGCCGTACTTGTTCGTGTTGTCGACGTCGATGAGTTCCTCGAGACCCGCGCGCTTCACCTCGTTCAACGCTCCCTGCAGTGGCGCCCAAATACGTCGGTGGCATCCGGCACGCACGGGAATACCGCTGAAGAAACGCCGCGGCGTGATGTTCTGGTGTACCCAACCCGGGTCGGCCGTCACCTTTCCCGATTTCGTTATCGAATACGCAAACTCGCCGACCAACAGCTTCGCTTCGCCGAGACCCAGCGTCGCGTCGGGGTTCTGCGCATCCCATGTTCGTCGCACGCGGTATTCCATGCCGTTCACAAAACCAGCCGCCGCGAGAGCGGATGACGCCGTGTCCGGGTTGCGGAAACCGGTCACGGTGTAACGCGTCACCTTGGTGGCTCCGAGTGAGTCGGCCTGCACGGGCGACATCAAGAGATCGCTTCCTCCGACGACGTCGTCGGCTGCAATGTGACCGACGACGAATGTGATCGGTCGCTTTCGCTTGTCGAGCAGAGAGACGACATCACCCACACGCGCACCACGAAACCGGGCGGAGCTCTCACCCATCACGATGCCACCGGCGACCAGCGCGTCAGCGGCCTCGGCTGACATGAGATTCCGCACGACCTCGTCGGGTTGCACCGTGGTCGACATCGGCACCTGCATGCCTCGGGGTATGCGCTGAATCGGCCGGCCCTCGCGTTCGATTCTCGACATCCCGAACATCGCGGCACGCCCCGGGTAGGCCTCTGCTCCGATCGCGTCGGCCGCATCACGTATGCGTGCGCGAACCGCGAGCGAGAAACCGACCGGCCGCGAAATCGAAATCGCATGCTTCAACGGCGAGGCCCATTCGCGCGTCACCGGGAGCGGCACGTTGGCGGTGTCGGCGACGACGGCTGACGGAACCGCACAGATGACCGAGCCGACCGCGGCGAAAACGAAGGGGAGACGCCGCCGAACCATCAATCGACAACGGTAGTTCTGCGCCCACGCACTACCGTGGGAACCCGTGACCGACTCACCTGACACGCCAACCACGGAAACAGAGCACGGTCTGGCAGCGGAAAAAGCACGTCGGCTCGAACACGTCGCCACACTGCGCGACGGCGGTACGAACCCCTACCCCTACCGCTTCGATCGTTCACACACATTGGCGCAGATTCGCGCCGCCCACGGCATGCTCGAACCAGGCACGGAAACCGAAGTGTCGGTGGCGGTCGCGGGTCGCATCCTGTTGAAGCGCGACCAAGGGAAACTCATCTTCGCAACTCTGCGTGACCGGGACGACGAGATCCAGTTGTTCGTCTCCAAAGCCGTGGTCGGCGACGACCTGTTCGCCCGCATCGGCGATCTCGACCTCGGCGACTGGGTCGGCGTCACCGGCACGGTCATGACGACTCGCAAGGGTGAACTGTCCGTGAAGGTCGCCGGCCTCGAGTTGCTCTCGAAGGCGGTGCGGCCGCTTCCCGACAAGTGGCACGGTCTCACCGACACCGACACCCGCTACCGCCAGCGGTACGCCGACCTCATCTCGAACGACGATGCGCGACGCGCATTCGCGGTGCGTCACGCGATCATCGCCTCGTTCCGCCGCACCCTCGCCGCCAAGGACTTCATCGAGGTCGAAACCCCTGTTCTGCACGTCGAGGCCGGTGGTGCCCACGCTCGGCCATTCACGACGCACCACAACGCCCTCGACATGGGGCTCTACCTGCGCATCGCACTCGAGTTGCACCTCAAGCGCCTGATCGTCGGCGGCATGGAACGTGTGTACGAGATCGGTCGCGTTTTCCGCAACGAAGGAATCTCGCCACGCCACAACCCCGAGTTCACGATGATGGAGCTCTACCAGGCCTTCGGTGACTACAGCGACGTCATGGCCATCACCGAGGAACTCTTTGCAACAGCCGCACGCGACGCCATCGGCACGACCGTCGTCGACGTCAACGGCCTCAGCGTCGACCTCGCACAGCCGTTCCGTCGAGTGCGCATGATCGATCTCGTACATGAAAAGACCGGTGTCGCGGTTCACCCATCGCAGCCCGTCGACGACCTGCGAGCACTCGCCGCCAAGCACAACGTGCGCACCGAACCACAATGGGGTTCGGGAAAGATCATCGAGGAGCTCTTCGAGGCTCTGGCGGAACACGAACTCATCGCACCTACTTTCGTCACGGGCCATCCCGTCGAGATCAGTCCGCTGGCTCGCATCGACCGCAACGACCCGCATCTCACGGAGCGATTCGAACTGTTCGTCGGTGGGCGCGAACTCGCGAACGGTTACAGCGAGTTGAACGACCCCGTGGAACAACGACTCCGTTTCGAAGACGAGCAACGTGCAAAAGAGGCGGGCAACGCCGAGGCCGGAACGGTCGACGAGGATTATCTGCGCGCCCTGGAATTCGGCATGCCACCCACCGGCGGCCTCGGCATCGGGATGGATCGCCTCACGATGCTGATCGCCAACGTGCCCACGATCCGTGACGTCATTCTCTTCCCCACCCTGCGACCCGAGGTTCTCGACTGACCGGTCGCCGACAACCGCACACAGGAGACACGACATGAGCAAGAACGCCTGGGGCGTCGGCCTCGCAACCATCGCCACCGACGGGGCCGTCCTCGACACACGGTTTCGCGCACTCGCCTGGGGCGACGCGGTGCCGGCCGACGCACCGCACAGCAGCATCGAACTCGCCGCGTCGGGTGACCCGGAACGTGGCGTTCGTTTCGAGCCGGTGAGCATCGTCATCGATACCGAAGCTGCTCCGCAGAGTGCAAGCGACGTCTACCTGCGACTGCATCTGCTGTCGCACCGACTCGCCCAACCGCGCACGCTGAACCTGGACGGCGCTTTCGGTCTCCTCACGAACGTTGCGTGGACCAGCCGCGGACCGGTCGCCATCGACCAGGTCGACAGCATCACGTGGAACTTCGCGCGGCGCGGTGAACACCTGGTCGTGAACGGCGTCGACAAGTTCCCGCGCATGACCGACTACGTCGTGCCATCGGGTGTGCGCATCGCCGATGCCAGTCGCGTACGTCTCGGCGCCCACCTCGCCGCCGGCACAACGGTGATGCACGAGGGGTTCTGCAACTTCAACGCGGGAACACTCGGCGCGTCGATGGTCGAGGGTCGTATCTCGGCCGG
>DAINNS010000143.1:0-4599 GCA_036735765.1 Ilumatobacteraceae bacterium
CAATCGACCACTGTTCATGAACGTGTACGCCTAACGGCGAATGGATGCACACCCGCCAGTCACCCAGTTCGTCGCGGAACCTCTCGACGACGATCGTGGTGTCGTCGGGTAGTGCACCCGTGGCTTCGGCCTGCTCGGCGAAGTAGTTGACGATGTTCGCCGCCGCAAACGAATCGAGAAAGTGTTCGCGCGAAAGAACGTCGAGCGCTTCGTCGACGGCCATCGCACGCACACGCCGCTGGAACTCGCCAACCGCACGACCCAGTTCGACCGGTCGGCCAAGCAGGTCGCCGTGCCAGAACGGCATCTTCGCGGGTTCGCCCGGTGCGGGGCTGACGATGACCTTCTGGAAGGTGATGTCCTCGATGCGCCAGGTCGATGCACCGAGAAGAAAGGTCTCACCGGGCCGACTCTCGTAGACCATCTCCTCGTCGAGTTCGCCCACGCGGGTGCCGTCGGGCAGGAACACGCCGTAGAGACCACGGTCGGGAATGGTGCCCCCGTTCGTGACGGCGAGCCGTTGGGCGCCGTCGCGTGGGCGGAGACCGTTGGTGATGCGGTCCCACACGATGCGTGGTCGTAGTTCGTTGAATTCGGTGCTGGGATACCGACCGGCGAGCAGGTCGAGAACGTTGTGGAGAATCTCGTCGGACACCTCGGCGAAGTTGGCGCATCGACGCACGATCGTCGCGAGTTCCTCGACCGATGTTTCTCCGGAAATCGCGACGTGGGCAACGATCTGCTGGGCGAGCACGTCGAGTGGGTTGCGCAGATAGCGCGTCGACTCGATGCGACCGTCGACCATGCAGCGCGCCACGACGGCCGACTCGACGAGGTCGCCACGGTGCTTCGGAAACAGTCGACCGCGACTGGGTTCGCCCACGCTGTGCCCCGCACGCCCGACGCGCTGGAGTCCGCGACTGACGGCACCGGGGGACTCGACCTGGATGACGAGGTCGACCGCACCCATGTCGATACCGAGTTCCAGACTCGACGTCGCAACGAGGCCGCGGAGTTTGCCCTTTTTCAACTGGTCCTCGATGATGATCCGCTGCTCGCGCGCGAGCGAACCATGGTGCGCGCGAACGAGGTCGTCTTCGAGTCCTTCGTTCATGGCGAGTTCGTTCAGGCTGGTGGCGAGACGTTCGGCTTGCCGACGCGAATTGCAGAAGATGATCGTGCTGCGGTGCGCGAGGATCTGCTGGAGAATCTGCGGATAGAGACTGGGCCAGATGCTGGCGCGACGCGGCGTCAACGCGGCCGTTGCGGGGCCGCTGACGAGCTCCGGTTCGGCGTTGCGACGGCCGAGGTCACCCATGTCCTCGACGGGTACGCACACCTCGAGTTCGAGTTGTTTGCGCACGCCCGCGTCGACGATCGCGACGGGGCGCGGTTGTCCGGCGGAGAAGCCACCGAGGAAGCGTGCAGTTTCTTCCAACGGCCGCTGCGTCGCCGACAACCCGATGCGCTGCGGTTCGGTGCGTGTGATTTCGCACAGGCGTTCGATGCTGAGCATGAGGTGAGCACCGCGTTTGGTCCCCGCAAGCGCGTGGATTTCGTCGATGATGATCGTGTCGACGTTGACAAGCGTCTTGCGCGCCTGCGACGTGAGCATGAGATAGAGGCTCTCTGGGGTCGTGATCAGCAGGTCGGGTGGCCGGCGCAGCATCGCCTGACGGTCGCGCGTGGGCGTGTCACCGGTGCGCAGACCCAACGTGACCTCGTTCAATTGCTCTCCCCTGCGCTCGGCCGCGAGCGCGATGCCCGCAAGCGGCGCACGCAGGTTCTTCTCGACGTCGAACGCAAGTGCCCGCAGAGGTGAGACATACAGCACACGAGTTCGTTCACCAGCCGCCGGCGGCGGTGTCGAGACGAGTTCGTTGATCGACCACAGGAATGCGGTGAGAGTTTTGCCACTTCCGGTGGGCGCACAGATCAACGTGTGTTCGCGCGCGGCGATGCGCGGCCAACCCGCCGCCTGTGGCGCCGTCGGCTGGGGAAACGAAGACGAAAACCACTCGGCGACCGCGGGACGAAAAGAGTCGAGCACCGAACGCGACGCTAATTCAGCGGTGCGACAGGACATCCACCGGGACCCGGACATTAGGCTCATCCGCATGCCGCACCCGGGAGAACATCACCCCGCGTTCGAGGAATACTGCGAGTGCATCTACGAGCTCCACGAGGACAACGTGCCCGTGATCCAGGCGCGCATCGCCGAGCGGCTCTCGGTCTCGCGCCCCTCGGTGTCGGAAATGGTGAAGCGCATGGAGACCGAGGGTCTTCTGCGCACCGATGGCACCGTCATCACCCTCACCGACGCCGGCCTCGAACTCGCGGTCAGTGTCGTGCGCAAGCACCGTCTCGCCGAGCGTTTCCTCACCGACATCCTCGGCCTCTCATGGGCAACCGCGCACCGCGAGGCCGGCAAGTGGGAGCACGTGATGTCCGACGAAGTGGAAACCGCCATGGTTGCGGTGCTCGGCAACCCCACCACGTGTCCGCACGGCAATCCGATTCCCGGTTCCGGATTCGTCGGCGATGCGGCGTTTCCCCTCGCCGACGTGATCGCGGGCGCGAACTTCACGGTTGCCCGCATTCCCGAGACGCTCGAGTTCACCCCGGGTCTTCTCGACTTCCTCGAAACGTCGGCATTGTTGCCCGGCAACACCGGAACGGTCGACTCGACGAACAGCGACGGGAGCGTCGTTGTGCGCGTCGATGGACGCAGTGTCACCGTCGACCCGCACGCTTCGGCGCGCCTGCTCGTTGTCGCGGCACGTTGATGCGCAGGGTCAACAACATCGTCGGCATCGTTGCCGTCGCCGCGACGTTCGTTCTCGGTGGCTGCGCCACCACGATCGAGGGCGGTGCCACGACCACCACGTCACCGGCGTCGACCACGACGACGATTCCGCGTGGAACCGTGACGGAACTCTTCGGCGCGATCCTTTCGATCGGTGGCGGCCTCGGCAACGACATCGCGTCGGGTGAAATGCAGACCGCTCGCGCAAAACTCGCCGACATCCGCGCGACGTGGCAGGCCATCACGCCGCAGATCGCGAACCTCGGCAAGGACATGAACGACGACCTGCAGCGCCTCGTGACTCTCTATTCGACCGCCGTCGAACGCAAGCGCCCGGCCGACGCCGACAAGGCGACACGTTTCCTCGAACTGGCAATCGAACCGATCGTCGACGCCGGCTGATCTCGTATCAGCGCATGCAGGCCGGAAGCTCGCGGCCGTGCACCACGGTGAGACGCTGTGTCGCGCGCGTGAGCGCGACGTAGAGCGCGCGCAGACCCATCGTCTCGTCGTCCACGATGTCGGCCGGCTCGACAACGACGACACCGTCGAGTTCGAGACCCTTCACCAGACTGACGGGCACGACGGTGACACCCGAATCGAGTGCCGTCGCCGCCGCGCGACCATGTTCGACGCCGGCGGAGGTGAGACGCGCGGACACGCCCGCCACCAGCGCGTCGGGGCACACAACCGCGACATTTCCGCCCGGCAGATCTGCCACGAGACGCAACGTTGCCTCGACGGCGGCGGATGCGACGTCGTCGGCCCGCATGAACCGCGGTGATTCACCACCTTCGCGCACCGAGCGTGGCGCGCGCAGTCCCGGCGCCGCGGCCTCCATCACGCGATCAGCGAGTTGCATGATCGAACCTGGGATGCGGTAGCCCACGGAAAGACCGATGACCCGCGGTTCCTTGCGGTCGGGCAAGTGCGCAAGAACGTCGTCCCACGACGCGGGCGCCAACGCGCCGGTTGCCTGGGCAATGTCGCCCACCACCGTCATCGAGCCGTTCAGCGATCGACGTGCGACCATGCGCAACTGCATCGGCGTGAGGTCCTGCACCTCGTCGACAACGATGTGACCGTAGGTGCGGATCTCGTCGTTTTCGTCGGGCTTGCCGGCTTTCTTCGGCAGCGGCCCCAACGTTTCGAACGCGTCGTCGAGAACCGCAACGTCGTGTTCACTGAATCTCGCTTCATCGATGTCACTCATGCGCGGTCGGTACATCGACAGATACTCGTTCTCGGTGAGCCATCGCTCGCCGGCGAGACGCAACAACGCCTTCGACCCGTAGAGATCGTTCAACAACTGCGCGGGAGTGAGCACGGGCCACATGCGTTCGAGTGCGGCGCGATAGTCGACGAGCGAGCGCACGGCATCGCGCATCTCGTTGATCGACACACCGGGCTCGCGCCACGACGCAGCGAGCGTGGCGAGCACCTCGTTCTCGACCCACTTGCGTGCGGGGTTGTGCCTCCGGAACCGGCGGCGTGCGCCGCGCACGATGTCGGCCGATGCGTCTGCGCTCATGCGCACGTAACCCGACCTGAATGGCAGTCGCAGTTCTTCTTTGAGGGGCCGCTCGCGGTCGCCGATGGCCTTCGCCACGACCTTGGCCATGCGGATGTCGCCCTTCACCTGTGCGGCGGTCCACGTGTCGCGCGCACCGTAGGTGACGTCGGGAACGAGATCGCCCAGCACCACCTGTTCGACCCCCGCCTCACCCAAGCTCGGCAGGACGCGTTCGATGTAACGGAGGAACACACGGTTCGGGCCGAGCACGAGTACACCC
>DAINNS010000144.1:0-4596 GCA_036735765.1 Ilumatobacteraceae bacterium
TCACCGATCCCACGCCGCGACCCGCGCGCACGGTTCCTTCGCTGCAGCTTTTCTCGTCGATCGTCATCGTCGGCGGGGCGATGTTGTTCCTCCTTGCCACTTTGCATCCGGGTCTCATCTTCAAGAACAACACGCCGACCGGTGGTGACATGGGCGCTCATGTGTGGGGCCCCGCGTTCCTGCGCGACAACCTGCTGTCGAACCTGCGTCTCAGTGGCTGGACGATGGATTGGTATTCGGGCTTTCCGATCTACCGCTTCTACATGGTCGTTCCGGCCCTCTTCATCGTCTTGTTCGACGTCATCCTGCCGTACGGCATCGCGTTCAAGATCGTTGCGGTGGCGGGCATCGTTGCACTTCCGCTGTGCGCTTGGGCCTTTGGTCGGCTCGCACGGTTCGTGTATCCGCTGCCCGAACTGTTCGCCGTGGCGGCGACCGTTTTCCTCTACGACGAAAGCTTCACCATCTACGGCGGCAACATCGCAAGCACGATGGCCGGTGAGTTCTCGTTCTCCATCTCGCTCGCGTTCGGCGTGCTCGGCCTCGGCTTCCTTGCCCGGGGTCTCGATTCGGGGAAATACCGCACGACGGCGGCGGTACTGATCGCGTTGTCCGCGCTGAGTCACGGCATTGTGCTGATCTTCGTGTTCGGTGGGGCAGCGGTGATGGTGCTGCTGCACGCGGGTCGGAGACGGCTGCTGTTCGGCGTGACCACGGTCGGCGCGGCGGTGATGCTCGCAGCGTTCTGGGTGTTCCCGTTCCTCACCGCGCACAAGTACATGACCGACATGAAGTACGAACCACGGCCGAGCGGTGCCACCGACTCGTTCTGGGACATGTACTTCCCGCTCACGCCGTTCTGGGACATCACCATCATGGTGCTCGCCCTCGTCGGCTTCGCGGCCTCGGTGATGCGCCGCCGAGTCATTGGTGTGTGGCTCGGAATCATGATGATTCTCCTCTTCATCGGGGTCTACATCACGCGTGACAGTCTTCCCGTGATCGGTCTCCTGTGGAACCCGCGTCTCCTTCCGTTCCTCTATCTCTGCCGTTATTTCCTCGTCATGATTGGTCTGTGGTCGATCGCCGCCGCCGGGCTTCGTCTCGTTGCCGGTGAACGCGAAGCACGCATCGACAGTGCGTGGTTCGTGACGTCGCACCATGCGATGCGCAACGCGGTCGCGTGGGTGGTTGCCGTTGGTGTCCTGTGCATCGTCGGTTTCCGTTTCCAGCAATTGCCGGGCGGGTCCATCCTCACCAAGGCCGATGGCACGTCGCAGTACGCGTGGGGTCCGTTCCGAGCGAAGTCCGACAACAAGTCGTTCGTCGACGGTTGGGCGCGGTGGAATTTCGAGGGCTACGAAGGCAAGGGTTCGTACGGCGAATACCACGGCATCGTCCAGACGATGAAGCGACTCGGCGAGGACCCGAACCACGGGTGCGGCCGGGCGCTGTGGGAGAACAACGGCGACCTGAACAAGTACGGCACCACGATGGCGTTGATGTTGCTGCCGTTCTGGACCGACGGCTGTATCGGCTCCCAAGAAGGTCTGTTCTTCGAGGCGGCGGGAACCACGCCGTACCACTTCATCTCGGCGGCCGCGCTTTCGAAGCAGAGCAGCAACCCCGTTCGCGAACTGCGCTACGACAACAACGACGCGGCGAAGGGTGTTCGATACCTGCAGGAACTCGGCGTGCGCTATTACATGGCGTTCACCACCGAGGCGATCAACTCGGCGGCGACCCAACCCGCGCTGCTCGAAGTGGCACGGTCGGGACCATGGGTCGTTTACGAAGTCGAGTCGAGCGACTGGGTCGTGCCGATGACACGCCAGCCGGTCGTCGTCAACGAGCGCGAGGGCGACCAGCGCGAGCGTTGGTTGGAACTGGGCTCGAGTTGGTTCCAGCACGGTGAGGAGTGGGCGGCGACCCCGGTCGACGACGGTCCCGATGCGTGGCAACGCATCGACGTCGAAGTCGACCTCGACCGTCGAGTCGGTGAACCGGGCGATCCGTCGCGCAACGTCGACATCGTGACACCGGTGCAGGAAATCAAAACGGTCGACCTGCCCGAGGTGCGGATCTCCGAATTCGAACGCAAGCAGGATTCGGTGTCGTTCACGGTCGACAAGGTCGGTGTGCCGGTTCTCGTGCGCGTGAGTTTCTTCCCGAACTGGAAGGTCGACGGTGCCGAAGGCCCCTATCGCGCCGCGCCGAACATGATGGTTGTCATTCCCACCGACAACGAGGTTCGTCTCCATTATTCGTCCTCGATGATCGACAAAGTGGCGTATTTGTTGACGCTCATCGGGATCGTCGTCGTTGTCTATTGGTGGAGACGCGGCCCTTATAGCCTGTGACGGCCATGACTCCCAGCGACAGCTCGCATTCGCGCGCAACACATCTCGACAAGATCTTCAAGGCCTACGACGTCCGGGGAACGGTGCCCGAACAGTTCAACGCCGAGATCGCCCGCGCCGTCGGTGTCGCTTTCGCCGACTTCGCGGGCGCGCCGACGGTGCTGGTCGCGCGCGACATGCGTCCGTCCGGGGTCGAACTCGCGGCTGCCTTCGCCGAGGGTGCGATGTCGCGTGGTGTCAACGTGATCGACCTCGGTCTTGCAAGCACAGACATGCTGTACTTCGCCGCAGGTTCGTTGAATGCCCCCGGCGCGATGTTCACCGCGTCGCACAACCCCGCCCAGTACAACGGCATCAAGTTCTGTCTCTCGGGAGCGCGGCCGGTCGGTGCCGACACCGGTCTCGACGTCGTGCGTGCCAACGCCGAACGTGAACTCGCCTCACCCTCAGCGTCGGTCGCGGCACGCGGGTCGCTGTCCCAGCGCAACGTGCTCGACGCCTTCGCAGACCACGTCGTGGGTTTCGTCGACTCGGCGAAGCTGCGTCCGCTGCGTGTGGTGGCCGACACCGCCAACGGAATGGGCGGTCTCGTGGTGCCTGCGGTGTTCGAACGTCTGCCGCAGATGACCCTCGAAGTCATGTATCCGGAACTTGACGGCACGTTCCCGAACCATCCTGCCGACCCCATCCAGCCCGCCAATCAAAAAGACCTCCAGGCTCGTGTCGTGTCGGGCAACTTCGACATCGGTCTGGCCTTCGATGGCGACGCCGACCGCGTGTTCGTCGTCGACGAAACGGGTGTCGGGATGTCGGGCAGCACGACGACCGCGTTGCTTGCTGCGGCGGTGTTGCGTTCGAATCCCGGCGCGACGATCATCCACAACCTCATCTGTTCGCGCGCGGTTGCCGAAGTCATCGCCGAGGGTGGCGGAAAGGCCGTTCGGTCGAAGGTGGGTCACAGTTACATCAAACAGTTGATGGCCGAAACCGGTGCCGTCTTCGGTGGAGAACACAGCGCGCACTACTACTTCCTCGACAACTATCGCGCCGACAGTGGTCTCATCGCCGCGATGTTCGTGATCGCCGAACTCTCGCGCGCCGGCAAACCCCTGTCCGAGGTGCGCGCGCCGTTCGACCGCTACGCGGCGAGCGGTGAGATCAACACGCAGGTCGACGACCCCGCCGCGGTGATCGAACGAGTCGCAGCAGCGTTCCCGGGTCGCCCGCAGGACCGCCTCGACGGCCTCACTGTCGACTGTGGGCCATGGTGGTTCAACCTGCGTGCCTCGAACACCGAGCCCTTGTTGCGTCTCAATCTCGAGGCGCCGACCAGGGCCGAGTGCGACGACCACGTGGTCGAACTGCTTGCTCTCATCACCGCCGGCTGAGATTCACGGCTAGCGTCGGTCACATGACCAGCGTTCTCGACCCGCGCCTCCTCGAAATCCTCGCGTGCCCCGAGGACAAGGGGCCGTTGTGGTTCATTGCCGACGAGGATCGTCTCTACAACCCCCGCCTCAAGCGTTCGTACGACGTGCGTGACGGCATCCCCGTGATGCTCATCGACGAGGCGACCACGGCCAGCGACGCCGAACATCAGCGCATCACGGCGCGCATCTCGGCGGAGAACATCGCGCCCACGTTCCGCGCGGAGTAGATTTCCCTACGCACGTTGTCGTGCACACATCCCCGTCGGGCTGACAGACCGGAGCCAGTGGGCCCCAGCCCGGATCCTTCGCATCCGAAAGGTTCCCTCATGTCCAAACTGTCCTCGAATACCGACTATCGCGTTGCCGACCTCAACCTCGCCCCGTTCGGACGCAAGGAAATCCACCTTGCCGAACACGAAATGCCCGGCCTGCGTTCCCTGCGCAAGGAGTTCGGCCAGTCCAAGCCGCTGAAGGGCTGTCGCATCTCCGGGTCGCTGCACATGACCATCCAGACCGCGGTTCTCATCGAGACCCTGACCGAACTCGGTGCCGAGGTGCGCTGGGCGAGTTGCAACATCTTCTCGACGCAGGATCACGCGGCAGCTGCGGTCGTTGTGGGCCCGAACGGCACCGTCGACGACCCGCAGGGTGTGCCCGTCTTCGCGTGGAAGGGCGAGACGCTCGAGGAGTATTGGTGGTGCACCGAGCAGATGATGACGTGGCCCGACGGCGACGGACCGAACATGATCCTCGACGACGGCGGTGACGCCACGCTGCTCCTGCACAAGGGCGTCGAATACGAGGCG